>CAZQUK010000129.1:0-9441 GCA_964596435.1 uncultured Oligoflexia bacterium | reverse complement strand
GTTCAGACTAACTTAGGCAAGGCGGCCTGATTTTTTCGCTCAATTGGGGTAAAACAAGTATTTTGCTTTTATTCTTTTTTTTATGCGTATCGTGTGCTGGTATATTCCAGAGCAGTTTTTAGAATGTAAATCCAAAACCAAGTTGAAGTGCGTGAAGTTCAAAACCCGAAACGCCTCCCAATTTACCCATCATCATTCGGTATCCGGTTGAAAGTCTGAATGCAACGGCATCGGGCCTTGCGCTAAATCGTATTTCTGCACCTCCAACAATCATACCGCCATATGTAATTGAAAGTGTTCTGTCAGACCCAATAGCAAGGGACGCCCAGCCTAGAATTGTTTGAAAATTTATGTAGGGTTTTACGTAATCAGCTTTTTCAGCAACCATAGTAAAACCAACTTCTGTGTTTCCGGCAAGCAGTTGCCCGCTTTTTTTCGTTGCCCCAATCGATACATTACCGGATGCCATTTCTATTTGTGCGCCAAAATTTGGTTTGAACCAACCTTTTCTTTGTGATGTTACAAAATGAACAAAATTCCCAGTAATGCCTTGAAGGCTTTTGGTTGTTGAGGATCCGTAATATAGGAGTCCACCCTCAAGAATACCAAGTGATTTACCTGCTAAAACAATTTTTGGTAGTGAGAAAAAGGTAATAAAAAAAACACTGGCACAAACCAAAGAGTTCCATTTTGCTAATTTTCTCCTGTGTTTTGCGCACCGGGTCGACATATTTATACAAGTACTCCCCGTAAGACTTTTCGGTGATTACAGAAATTTACTTTAAAAATGTTTACGCGGCACGGCGCGCGTGCGTGCGGTGCCGCATGAGCATTATTTTTGTCGCGTTAACAGAAGGACGTTTTTAAAACACCCCCGTAATTGCAATAAGTGTACAAAGCGCTATTGCAAGCCCGGTTGTGAGTGGGAAAAACGCGCCATGGCGTCTTGTGCGCTCAATCCAAAGGGGGAGCAAATGTGGGACGTCCCAAAGTTTCCGTCCGCGTTTAATAAGAAAAAAACCTAAAACTATCGTCCCAAATATATAAGCGGCAATGACGGGTGCCAAATGAAAGCCCAAAAATTTAGTTTTTAATAAAAGTGGCACAAAAGATTCTGCGGGTCCAATTAGCGACAGTTGTAATATTATTGCGGTTTTTCTTGATATGTTATTTTTTAAAACTGTCTGAATTTTTGAAAACCTTAAAAATCTAATTAACATAAAAAAGCTTAAAAATAGTGCCGTAAAAGAGAGAAAATTATTTTCAATTATTGAAGTTGGAAACAGCGTAATAAGCGCATAAATTAAAAAACCAAAAATAATATGGGAGCTTAATACAAAAAAAGTTAATAAAGTTCTTTTAAATCCACCAAAATTCTTTTGCCATATAAAAGCTGAGGTTGGAATCCAGTGGTCAGGTGGCATTAAGTGTAGGGCGCCAATTAAAAAACTTATTAATATGAAAATGCCAGGGGTATTTAAAAACCACATAATATTGTTTAGATTAGATCACCTTGAAAGTGTAGGGGTCAAGTAATATCTTATATGATCTTATGGGACGCGCAAGTGCAGCGCAATAAACCAAAACTGCCTGACAAGCGAGTGTATGGTCATATCGAATAACAAAAAAAGATGAGTAATTAGGCATTAGTATTGCAAATACTTGACCAATGAACCCGATATGTCCCAATATTTCATGCCATAAAGGACCCAAAGATGGACAAATGGTCCGAAATGGATACAACACTAGAAAATCTGATAGTAAAAAAATTCAGCGTTTTAGATGTCCCGTTTGTGGAAAATCAACCTCAAGTGCTACTGGTAGTCCTAACTTCATGTTAAAAAAAAAAAGAATTAATAATAAATGTTTTGAGCTTCTTAACTCATCTACCAGTCAAAGACGCACCGCCATACTCCTTGGAGTTGATAAGAAAACCGTTGAAAGAAGGGCAAAGTTTTTTCATGTTATTTATAAAACACACAATAAGAATTTCCTCATCAAAAACTATCAAAACAACAAAATTACAAAAGTTCAATTCGATGAAATGGAATCATTTATACACACAAAACTCAAACCCACCTCTGTTCCTCTGGCCGTTTGTGCAGACACAAGAAAGATTCTTGATATACAAACAGCATCAATGCCAGCAAATGGGCTTAATGCTCATAAGTCTGTGGAAAAATATGGAAAAAGACCCGATGATAGGGAAGAAGCTCTAGACAGACTTTTTGAAAACATAAAACCGTTTGTAGATCCAGAAGCTGTATTTATATCTGACTCAAAGACAATTTATCCCAAGCTGGTAAGGAAGCATTTTCCAAAAGGCACACATATAAGCGTCAAAGGACGGCGCAGTGCAATAGTTGGCCAAGGAGAGCTTAAGAAGATTGGCTATGATCCACTGTTTTCATTAAACCACACCTGCGCAATGATAAGAGACAACGTAAAACGGCTTTCAAGAAAGACCTGGTGTACAAGTAAAACAATGAGTGGACTTCAAGGTCAGCTTTCAATGTATGCCTATTACCACAATACGGAACTAACTTAAGACTCCTATAAAAAAACAATCTTGAAATTACATCCATTAACAAAAATAACACTTGTTCGTTTTTGTCTATCTACACTCGCTTGTCAGGCAGTTTTATTAAGGTCCATATTTTTAAATTGCAGAAACATTTCCCGGCTGGACGCACTTAAGTCTAAGAATATCATTTTCTTGTAATTTTTCTTTTTTCTCAACATCAATGATAGTGGAGCTTGTACTACTTGAATTATTTTTGTCAGCAGGAGCTATGGTGTTTTTTAAAATTGGATACATTACGGCTTTTCTGTATGGGTGATCCTCTTGTAATCCCGTGCATGATCTAAAAAATTCATCTCCATCCTCCTTCTGGCAGCTATGGTCAAGTCCAAGGGTGTGACCGAGTTCATGCGTTGCTATGGTCCTTAACTGTGCTGGGTGTGCGATCCCTGTATGGATATGAATACTTTGTTTAATAACCTTGTCGTTAGATGAACATCTTAGCGTTGTACCGGGAATAGTGGAATCAAAACCAATAGTCTCCCAGACTTCCTCTGAAACCTCCTTAATTATAGGGATAGGGTGAACAATATTTTCATCAGAAGAACAATCCCTGGGGTTAATGTTTTTAATGGTTTCCCAGTTTTTTTCAATCTCGTCATCGTTTGCAACTGTAAAAAAAGCAGTTGATCCGCTTTTGTTCCACTCAGATATGGACTTTAAAATCAGCTGTCGCTCTTCATCGCTAAAGCCCGGGTCTATGTAAACAGGCATCCCCACCTCAGGGACTAGCGCCATAAAGCTTGCCTTTTGGTCACCTGGGACGTCTGGGCAGTTAAGTGCATCTTCCGGGGGTGGGGCACAGGAAATCGCTATAAAGCTCATCAAGCCTACAATATTTATTAAAAATGAAATATTTGCATAGATTAGTTTCGTTCGCATCCAGGGGCTCTTAAACCATGCTGTAGCAAATAAGTCAAGTAATTTATGGTGTCCAGTATAGTATTGAAATTGTTCTCGTTTTATGTCATATATACCCCGACCGTTTGTTTTTTTATGTGCGTGGCGTAGCTAGTTTTAAAATTAGGAGACATTAAAAATGCCTGTTTATGAATATGAGTGCCAAAGCTGCAAAAAGAGTTTTGAAAAACTTCAAAAATTTTCAGATCCACAATTGGACACATGTCCTGAGTGTGGAGGAAAAATTAAAAAGCTAATTAGTTTAAGTTCATTTGCACTTAAAGGAAGCGGTTGGCATTCAACCGATTATAAATTCAAAGCACCTTGCACAGCTTCAAGTAAGGACGGTAATAAAACTTCTGATGTACCACCACCCATTAATCCTCCTTGCGCCTCTAAAGCCTGCTGCTCTGGTTGTCCAAGCGCAAATTAATCAATGGAAAGTCTTTTAATAATTCCGGGTTTTATTTTCCTTCTAGGAGGAGCAGAACTGCTTCTAAGAAGTTCTGTTGGGTTTGCAAAACGCTTTGGAATTTCCACATTTGTTATAGGTCTGACTTTAGTAGCGTACGGCACATCTTTTCCAGAATTATTAGTTTGTCTTGTGGCGGCTCTAAAAAGTAAAAAAGAGATGGTTTTTGGTAACGCAATCGGCAGCAATATTTTTAATATTGCTTTTGTACTTGGTCTTACGGCGCTTATTAGGCCCGTAGCAGTTAATAAAAAAATATTTGATCTAAGTCTGCCTATTTGCATAATTCTAGGAATCGTCCTTCCTGTCATGCTTCTTGATGGGGTTCTTGGCAGAATTGACGGAACAATTCTCACTTTTGTTGCTATCGTATTCACATATCTGAATGTTAGAAAAAAAAGCGAGAAAATGTCAGATTCACATGTAACAGTACGGATAAAATCAATACCATTACTCTTAATATTATTCATTTTAGGAATTTTTGGCCTTACTTTTGGGGCAGACTGGTTGGTTGATGGCGCAACGTTTTTGGCAAATAAATTTGATGTTTCACAAAGAGTTATTGGCTTAACTATTGTTGCAATTGGGACATCCCTGCCTGAGCTTGCAACGTCACTTGTGGCGGCCATTAGGGGCGAAAGTGACATAAGCGTAGGAAACATTGTTGGAAGTAATATTTTTAATATTGCTTTTATTTTAGGTGTTGTTGCACTTATCTCACCAGTTACGATTCCGGAAGGCAGCATTCCCAGCGGCCTTTTAATAGATCTGATTTTAATGGGGGTGCTTCAGTTTTTGCTTTGGCCGTCTATGCGCAAGCGCCTTATAGTTGGAAGAGTTGTTGGGGGGCTGTATCTACTCATGTATGCGGGCTATATGTACTACCTTTTTTGTAATTGACTAAGATTTATTATAGTTGCACTCGGCCCCATCCTGGCCTGACTCACTATTTTATAGCGCTTGAGTATCACCGTAATCTAGAGCGCTTATTTCAGGGTATTCATTTTCGATGTCACTAAGAATATTTAGTTTATCAATAAACTCATGAGCCTCTTTTAGTGTAATAACAGTTTTTTCGTCACTTTGTTTCTGAAGGTCATTTTGTATGGTTTTAAGAAAAGCCGGTTCAAGACAGCTTAAAAAAACCTCTTTTTTGTGTGCAGTTTTTCCTTTTGGGAGAACGTAATCGAAACAATTTTTAATATTCTGATCATTTTCTTTGACCCAGTTTTTACTGCAACAATCTCTTGCAAGTTTTAGGGGAATATTTATTGAGTCAAATGTTTTTACACAGTTCCTAAAGCCAAGGTCCAATGCAAAAGATGTACTTGATAATAAAACCAAAACCATAAAAAAATTAAAAATGCGCATGATCATCCGTGATCCTTTCGTATAAATAAAACCGCGCTTAACTAATAGTATACTGGTATTTTATTAAATATAAACAGGGAAATAATTGCCTCATTGGTAGGTATAATTTTTAGTGGTAACCTTTAGCGTCTAAAGGTAAAAGGACCAATTAAGGACGAGGTGGGTCCATATTTAAGTTGAAAGTACTCCGCCTGTTTTGCAAGACTTCCTGAAGGATAAAATTCATGGTCCTTGGTGGTTTCCATTACAATTTTTTTGTTAAGTTCGGCCCGTGGTTCTGCCCCTGATTCTAACCCCTGCTTTATACCAAGCCTCGCTTTTAGTTCTGCTTCAAGTGTGTCCCATTCTTCTTTGCCCCAAGGCTCAGGCAGGTTCAGTAGATGCTCAACCGGGGGTAAATCAATAATTGATAACCCGGAAAGTGTTTCTGACCTGTTTTTTTCACAAACTCTAGGGCCAATGTGCCTTTTAAGTTCCTGAATAATGTCGTTAATATGAACACCCGTCTTACCTAAAATTGAAATTGTATTTTTTAGGCCCAGTGAAATTTCAAAAAAAATTTCAGATGGTACTAGAAATACAGGGGCCGCCATTTTTAAAATGGCTAGTGAAACGCTGCCGGGGTCAACCCCTTTTGTTAGAACAAGGGGTTCGTCATCGTCATTATTATTATTATCGTTATTATTAATGTTTATTCTGTTTGTGTTGTTGCCCTCAGTATATATTTTTGTGTCTTGTGTAACGTTTTTTTCACTTGTGCCGCTTTTAAACCAAAGAATTGGGTTTGCACAAATTTCAAGCAGGTCGTCCATGATTTGCAGTCTTTCAAATCGGCTCAGTATTTTTAATTTAGGATTCAAATCTATGAGTAGTGAACTTCTTGATGTTTCTTTTTGTGTTTCAGCCATTAGTTCAAGCCCTGCATTAACTGCAGCTTTTCCAAGCATTATTGGGGAAAGCGGGTTTTCGCAGGAGTGAAAAAATGCATCAATAAGCCCACCTTTAGTATTAATTTCGGGCTGGCTGAAAAAGCAATTTCTTATGGGATGGTTTTTTGTAAGTTTACGAATAGTTTTTTTTGACCTCCTAACCAGGCCGAAAGTTTCGTGGGTTGGATTAAAAAATTTTAACCACCTTGATGTTGCCCGCATCCAAACTCGACTTGATTTTGGGTACGTTACAAGTCTTAAAACACCATTTGGCTTTAACCAAGAAGTAAATTTTTCAATTAACAATTCTGGATACTGGGTGTGGTGTATTACGTTTGAGGCTAATATGTAATCAAACGCGCCGTCCTCCCATTCCATTAGGTCAGCATGTATGAGTTTTATTGGTGCAAGTTTGGTGCGTGTCAGAAAGTTTCTAATGCAAGCAAGCCGTATTCTTGATCTTAAAATTTTCAACGAATTTTTACTTAATTCAACAGCGACTACCTCCTTTGCGTAAGGGTGCATGCCGGCAACAACAAGCGGCTCAAGAGTTCCGGCGCCAGCCACAAGGATACGAATGTTTTTGTGTGAGTGTTTTTCTTTATAGACAAGCGCACATCCGAATTCAAATCTTAAGTCTTCACCCTCAAACGGGTTTGGCAGTGCAAATTTTGAAATCGGAGGGTAGGGGAACTTTTCGTACTGTTTTTTAACTGTCTTTGAGGTTTCATTCATGTGTTATAGTTCATACAAAAAATAATAAAAAATCCTATTGGTTTTCTTGTTAAACCAGCCTAAGCAGCAGATGCAGCTTATTGGATTTCCTTTCCGGCGGATTTACATATTTTAAAAAGTTGATCATAAGAATATGTATTACTGAATTTATCTGTCCAGTTGATTTTAATAATGGAGCGACCAACAGTTTGAACACCATCGAACTCAGCATTTTGTGAAGAGATGCTTGCAGTTTTAAGAATGCGCTTATTCTCTTTTTTTAATTTTTTTTCTGAAAATTCTGTTCTTAAATCATGAGTAGGTACAGCAAAACTTAAACCAGTGCTCCATTCAATATAAACTTCCTCCGCGTTAAGCGGTCTTATTTGGGTTGGGATTATGTCTGGTTCAGGGAAGGTTCCAAGTGGAAGTACTAGGTCAATTTTCTTCTTTACGGTCAAAAACTTAGTTTCTTTTCTGTTTTTAATAAACTGCAAAACCGAGGGTAGTGAAATTATTGCAGCAACAATACAAGTAAATTCGCCAAGAACAGCAAGGAGTCCAAAACTTACAAAAGCCTGGTTGCCCGCAATTAATAGTGAACCGTAACCAATAATGGTTGTAAGGCTCGCAAGCAGTACGGCTCCACCTGTGCTTGATATAACCGGAACAATGCCGAGCTCGGGCTTCAGTCTGTATCTTTGAAAAATATTTACAGCGTAATCCACACCAATACCAAAAGTAATGGGCAGGGTTATGAAGTTTAGAAAGTTAATTTTTAAATCAAAACCTATTATGATTCCAGTTAGCCAAAAAACACCAAGAGCAAGCGCGCCCAGAACTATCGTTATCATTTTAATGTTTAGAAAGGTAAAAATAACCAGCATTACAACGGCAAGAAGTGCAAGGGCCGTGGCTTTTGGTCCATCTTCTCTAATGGCATCAAACATATCGGCAGTTACCGGAAGTTGCCCAACAACAGGAACTCCGGGCCTAACCTTGTCAGAAGCGGTTCTTAATGTTCTGACAAATTGTGCAATTTTATGTCCATCCCAAGTCTGATAAGGAGGTTCTGCCAAAACAAGATTGCCAATTGTGCCGTTTTTTTCTGTAAACCTTATTCTTAAAAGCGAAGGCAGATTTTCAGCAGAAAAAGAAGTGAAAATTTCGGGTGTAAGAAAATCTTTTATTCTTGCCTTTTCTCTTTCTGGAAGTTCTTTATAAATGTTTGGTGGAATAAGTTTTCTGATTTCTTTAAGAAGCTCTATTTTTGTCATCTGTTTTTTTGGAATGAAATCATCCATGGTTTGAATTCCGGCAAGCAGTGAGTTTTCGCCCTCGTCTTTTTGAATCTGTTTTAGATCTGCCGCAATTATTTTTGCCTGCTCGCGACTATCCGCAAGTATTACAACTGGTGAAATATCGCGCTGGAAAACTTCATCAACGTATTTTCCAAGAAAGGCGGATCCTTCCATCATGCTTTTTTTGTCTCTTAGCTTTGATAAATCAGTTTCAATAATGCTCCTGTTGTAACCCAGTAAACTAACGCCTGCAGCGAGGCTTAAAATAAATGTAAAAGCAACAAGTTTTCCAGGATGGTTCTTAACCGAAGCTGCTACAAGGCTTGCAAATAAAAACTTTGGGTTAGGGGGGGTGAGAAAATGCTTACTCGACGTGAGCGTTTTGATTCTTTCAAGACAGGTAAGGTATGCCGGTAAAAGAGTAAAGGCGCTAACCCAACAAAAAGCCATTCCGATAAAGCCAATGACCCCAAACTGATTAAACCCCCTGAAGCTTGTTACCATAAGTGATCCATAAGCAAAGCCTGCGGCAAGTGCCGCAATCGATGTTGCCCGTGTAGTGTGCTTAAGGGAAATTCTTGTGGCCCGAAGGTGCGAGCGCCCACGGCGCCTTTCCTCTAAATATCTTGCAAGGTAGATTATTCCAAAATTAATTCCATTTCCTATGACGATTGCGCCTAAAAATGCAGTGTTGGCATTTAGGTATCCAACAATAAAATAAGAAATTGCAAAGGACCAAAGCGTGCCAATAAGTAAGCTTACAAGCAGTGCAAAAGTTCCTCTCAAAGAGCGAAAATATATTACCAGTGAAAGTGTAACAAGCAACATAACAATAATGAACGAGAGTTCGAGGTCAGCAATTAGTGCTGCGTGTTCTTCTATCATGTTTTGAACGTTGCCAGAAAAGCGCACCTTGAGGTCTTTTGCATATGATGACGGATTTAGCTCATCAACTGCTTTATCTATTGCGTGGCGAAGTTTAAGGGCCTGGTTTATATCCGAAAGTTTTCCCGGTAAATAAGCTAAAAGTACTCTTATTTTTTCATCTGGGGTTGCATACAAACCCTCTGGAAACTGTGAAAAGGCCCCGACCTGTTTTGTGTACTTATTGATGATTTTATTGTAATCAAGTTTTGGTTCAGGAAGCTCCAGTGTTTTAAAAATATTAAGGGG
>CAZQUK010000128.1:0-9464 GCA_964596435.1 uncultured Oligoflexia bacterium | reverse complement strand
GGGTATTCCTACTGTTTTTATCGGGCCGCTTTTTAATAATTCATACCAGCCCGGAGTTGAAAATGTGGTTTATAATGCTGTTGTAAAATATATTTCCATGTATAAACGTGTTAGGCTTGTATCAAATAGAAAAGATGCAGATGCTATTTTAACTGGTACAGTTACTGGTGCAAGTGCTTCGCCAGGTTCACATATTACGGGCAATCAAGTTAGGCCGTTTAATACGCTTTCAACTGATATGCTGGTTGCTACTAACTATAATGCCGCACTTACGTGTAAGTTTTCGCTTGACAGAAAACGCATTAAGTATGGACAGAGTGCTACTTATTGGGTCGGCGAATTATCAAGAAGCATGAACTATCCTGCCAATAATCAGGCTGGAATATTGGGAACCACTTCAACTTTAATTAATGAAAGTGAATTTGAGAGAGCTTTGGGTGATTTGGCGGAACTTGTTGCAAAGGATCTGCATCAGGCAATTTTAGATAGATTTTAATTTTTATTAAGTGTGAAAAATGCCAAAACTAAACTTAAAAGATATACAGATTCAATTAAAAAATGATGAGCTTTGGCCAGTTTACTGGTTCCATGGTCCGGAAAATTATCTTGTTAGAGTTTGTATAAATTCTATTAAAACGGTGTTTGAATCTCATGGTGTAAAGACTAGCGAAAAGGAAAACGTTGAAGTTTTAGAGGCCTCAGAAGTTAGTGCCGCACGAGTTCTTGAATCTGCTCAGAGTTTATCTTTTTTTGGTGCAGGAGGGCCAAGGTTTATAATTATCAAAGATGCTCATTTATTAAAGGAACCGGAGCTTCTTGATGACTTAATGGAAAAAAGGGACAAATGGTCAGATTTAAAGTGGGTTTGTGCTTTTATTTCTAAAGATCTTGATCAAAGACGAAAGTTTTCAAAAACAATTGCTGAAAAAGCTGCTGTTATTTCTTGTGAGTCTGTTTCAGAACGTGAACGAGAAGGCTGGGTGCTTAGGCTTTCAAAAAAATACAAACTTGATTTAACTCCCGAGATTGTAATTGGCCTTTGTGCGATTGAACCGTGGTCTTTGGATATTATTGATCAGGAGCTTTGTAAATATATGCTTGCAAACAATAGTTCTGACCCGAAATCAAACGAATCAGAAAGTATCCTTATAGGACATTTAGGACCAAGTGGTGGAACTGATGTTTTTGTTGAGGCATTTTTTCTAAAAAAAATTAAAACAGCGCTACCTTTTGCAAAAGTTCTTGCGGATCGACCACAAGATGCGCTGCCGTGCCTTGGGCTTTTGGGTTGGAACGTGAGGGAACTTCTGCTTTTTAAAACCAAATCAAAAGGAATTGGTGGCGCGGGTGTGAGTTTTTATTCAAGCCGTCGGTTTGAGCGCTGGGAAAAATTCTGGACCGTGAGTGAATTACTAAATTTACAAAAAGCCCTTTCAGACATTGATTTCTCTTTAAAACAAAAGCCAATTCCGGCCATTTCACTATGGACAGATCTTATTGTTCGATTTGCAAAACCCTAAAAGAGTTTGAAAACAAATATTGTTTATTCAGTTTTTTGCTTGGACGATGGTGTGTGTGCAAAAGGAAGAGCCGTTGGTACGTTCTTTTTTACCATCTTTGTTAAGCGGCTGATTTTTCTTGCGGCCCGTGCTTTTGGAATAATTCCCTTAGAGCTTGCTTTACCAAGCTTCTGAATTGCCGCTTTGTATTCGGCTTTAACTTCATCAACTTTATTTGTTGCTAAAGCATCCATAAACTTTCTTACAGCAGTTTTTGTACCTGTTTTAAGTTGTGTGTTTCGAATTTGTCTTTTTTGTGAAAGACGCGCCCGCTTGGCAGCTTGGCGTGTATTTGGCATATCTATCTCCTTAACACCTGGGGTTTGTTATTCTGTCTGAACGCACAGGTTCATAAATGGCATTACTTTAAGGGGAGCGTTTTCGTCAAGAAAAAATCACAATTTTTGAGTACTTTTTGATTCTTTTTGGGGCTTGGTTGAAGCTTTTGGCAGCAAAAGCGCCACAACGAACCATGAAAGGGCTGCCCCAACAGCTATCCAAGAGGTAAGAGTATCAAGCATCAGACCTCCTGCTTTTTGAAGTACTGAAACTATAAAAGATGCCCCACCTTTTGATGTCCGATACCCAAAAACATCAATTATCTCTTTTGCCCTGTATCTGGCATCAAACGATAATGGCATATAAAGTAGTTCTTTTGCGGCTCTAAAAATGGAATAATCAAACGACTTAAATAGTAAAAGGGCCGTGGCACCTGCACCAAGAGTGGGGTGAACAATTATAAAAATTGCGCTAGTAAGATGTATTAGCGGAATAATAGAATGTATTGTCTTTACTGATAAATATCTAAGGGCCATGGGGGTCACAATAAATTGGAATATGGCTGAAAAGACATTTACTAAAGCAAAAAACCCGCCTGAGTAAGCTGTTTGTTTATCAGAACTTGGAATTTCAATTTGTAAAACACTTTGAAATCTAATATCAAGCATTGTGGACACAGCTTGTGTGGCCGTAACCAGAAGGAGCAGTAGAACAAGTAAACGTGAATCCTTAAATAAACTTAAACCAAGATGATCTTTGGTGGGCACGGGTTTTTTTTCATTTTGTCTTCGTTTTGGTTCGCCACAGCGTTTATATGCATAAGCAGAAAAGAAAGCTGCAGGAAGTAATGTAAGTGAGCCAAAAAGAACCATTATTTCTGTTCCCAGTGGTTCAGCAAGTTCATGAACAAAAATGCCACCAGATATCGCACCAAGTGATGCAATGCCGGCCATTGGGCCGTTGAAAATTTTTGCAGATTTTTGACTGACAGTGCTATTAATAAATGACCAGTATTGTTCAATGAGAAGGACAACATAAGCCTGCCTAGTAATAAAAAGTACAACCGTTGCAGGCTTAAAATTCATTTTTACACCAAAATAACAAAGGGCAATAATCACACCCGATCCAAGAGATGTGATCCATAGAGTTTTTGATGGACCAAAAGCGGAGAGTAATCTGCCGTATATAAACAAGGCTACAACAACACCTATTGGGATGAGGGCCATAACTACCGGCATATTTTCAATGCCGTACGCCGCCTTAAAGAGTGTGTTTGAAGGGCTTCTAATTAATTCGTAGCCGCCTAGAACTAAAGCTGCGGCTCCAGAAATAGACGCAAAGGCCCATATGGATTTTGGGTCCTCTTTTATTATTGCTTTAAGGTTCCTTAGTGTCATATTTGTGCCCGACTTTAGCTTTCATAGCCTTAAAAAATCACTGTTTAAAGAAATTAATCCTAAAAAGTGTCCCTAGGGGGTATTATAGTAAATTAATGATATTTATAAGGAATTGTTGCAATAAAAATACTCCGATTGCCCCGTCTTGTTTGCGGGTGTTTTCCATAATAATTTTATTTCATGTTGTTGCCTGTTCAACGGGAAATGTGCAAAAAAATAATGATGAACCAGCTGTTCAGATTATAGAACAGCAATTTTTTGATTCCGCCGAATTAAAAAAAGAAAACTCCAGATTTCGTGTTCTTGAGGGAACCGAGGGGATGGTTGTTTCTGATGATGTAATTGCATCCGAATGGGGTGCAGATATTTTAAGAAAAGGTGGCAACGCAATTGATGCTGCGGTTGGTGTGGCTTTCACCCTTGCGGTTACCCGTCCACATTTTGCTTCCCTTGGTGGAGGTGGGTTTTTACTTTTTTGCCCCAAGCCTTCAAAAGAAGGTGTTTCTCCTTGCAGATTTATTGATTTCAGAGAAACGGCACCGCAAGCTTTAACATCTGAGCGCGTACGGCAGGAAACAAAAAAGTTATTTCAAGATAGTACGTTATCTATTGGGATTCCAGGCATTCCAGCGGGCCTTTTACTTGCCCTTGAAAAATTTGGTACAAGATCAAGGAAAATTCTTCTAAGTCGGCCAATTGCTCTTGCTCTTAGGGGTGTTAATGTTTCAGGTTATCAATCAAAAGCTGCAAACAAGCACTGGGAAAACATGAACAGTGTTGCCAAAAATATTTTTGGTTGTCCTCACTTTGAAAAATCAACTTCAAAACGTACATCGTGTCCACCTGGTACAAAAATAAAGCAGACTGATCTTGCTAAAGTTTTAGAGTCAATTTTAAGAGACGGAAAAAAAGGTTTTTATTCAGGATGGGTTGTCGACAAAATAATTAGTGGAGTAAACACAGATGGAGGTGTTTTAAGTGCTGCTGATTTTGAAAATTACAAGGCTGTTTTAAGAGAACCTGTAACGGGTTTTTACAAAGGGTTAGGTGTTATCTCGGCACCGCCACCTTCTGCTGGTGGCACAAACCTTATTCAGATGCTTTCGTGGGCCGAGATAGCGTCAAGGGGTGATAATTTTAAAGAGGGGTGGGCCTCACCTAGGAGCATTCATACACTCGCGCATGCTATGGGGCTTGCATATGCCGATAGGGCCCAATTATTTGGCGATCCTGATTTTGTACATGTGCCTTACTTAAAGCTCATTAGACCCGCATATTTTGAAAAGCGTTGGCAGGAAACATTCATTGATAAAAAAATTAACTTACCAAGTGACGCTGGCCTTGATGCTTTGGCGCATGAAGGAGAAAATACAACTCATTTTTCAGTTATTGATAAAGAAGGTAACGGTGTTTCTGTTACACTAACCATAAATTCAGCTTTCGGGTCAGGTTTTGTGCCGGCAGGAACAGGTATTGTTATGAATAACGAGCTTGATGATTTTAGTATTAAACCCGGAGTGCCCAATCAATTTGGTCTTGTCGGTGCTGATGCTAATTCGCTTCAGCCAGGCAAGCGCCCACTTAGTTCCATGACGCCTACGATTGTTCGCGACAAGCTGGGAAGGGTTAGAATTATTATTGGCGCTGCTGGGGGACCAAGAATTACAACCTCTGTTTTTTTGTCGCTTGTAAATAGGATCCAGTTTGGAATGGCACTGCCTGATGCTGTTTTTTCTGCTCGTTTTCATAATCAGTGGAAACCTGAATCTTTATTTGTTGAACGCTTTGGATTTCCTGAATTGGTTATAAATAACCTTGCGAGTTACGGTTATGAAATTAAGTCAAACGATCAGATTGCAGTTGTTCATGCAATTGAAAGTTTTCCTGAAGATTCATCAGTATTAGGTGTTCCTGATATAAGGGGAGAAGGCGCGGGTAGTTTTTAAATTTTTATTGAAACATGGTGGTATTGGTTTAATATTGTACCCGATATTAAAACGGAGAGGGGACATAATGAAAAAAATTCTGTTAGTATTTACGGCGATAATTGTTGTTATTTTAATAGGTGCCGGGGTCATGCTTTATAGGGCCGGAGCTCTGGTTGAGGTTAATATTTCAGAAAAATTAAAAGGACCATACACATTCGTTTACGCTGAAAGGGTTGGTGATTATTCTGAATCAGGTAAACTTATGGATGAAATTAATAAAGATCTGAATGAAAATTTTAAAATTGAACCCACTAAAGGTATGGGTATTTATTATGATAACCCTAAAAAGGTTGCTAAAGAAAACCTTAGAAGTGAACTTGGTGTCATCCTTGATGATGGCGATGTAAAGTTGCTTGAGGTGCTCAGCACTAAGTATAAAATCAAGGTTCTTAAGCTTCAAGAATATATTGTTGCAGAATTTCCTTTTGAAAATCAGATGTCCATTTATGTTGGTATGTTTAAGGTGTACCCAAAGCTTGAAAAGTACATTGAGCAAAAAAATCTGCGATCGCGTGAAATGGTCGAGGTTTATGATGTGCCAAACAAGAAAATTCTCTACCTCATGCCTTTAGAATAATTTTGTATTGTGCGTGGTCTAAGTGCGCCGCCCGCCGGTCGGTAGGTTTTATTTAAAATTTTATTCCGCAGCGCTACTGGAACCTGTGGGTTTGTAGTCTATTCTAATGGTATCAACACCAAATATTTTTCCGTCTCCGTGAAGCTCAATAGCGTAGCCTGAACTCATGTTGAGCGGCGCCGGGAGGTCTATAGCGTATACGTTTTCAAGATAACCTTCGTAGGTCCATCCGTTTTCATCATCTTGTGAAAGATTAGTTGCCTGATCTTCGTTACCTTCCGGATATTTTGTAATCATAATAGATGAAACATCCGGTTCTTCTGCCAGGAATATGTATTTTGTTCTTAAGCTTCCTTTTTGTGTTTTAAGTTCTGTTTTTATTCCATTTAAGACTTCCGAAATAGGAGTTGAGCAAACATCAAAAACCTTACCGCCCATTTTCTGGGCCATTTCCATATAACGGTTACCTTTCCACGCCCTAGTGCCGAGACAACTGCTATTGGTTGTGGTTGATACTGCTGCATAAAATTTAGCAAGAGCACTATTTGATTTAAGAGCCTCATAATAGTTTTTATAAAGATTCAGACTGTCTTCGTAAGAGCCATCGTTGCATGGGACAAACACTCCATCCCAGCGTGTACACAGATTTACTTTTGATGTGTCCTCGCCGTTTCCAATTACAACTATTGCAAGTAGGGCGTCCTTGCGTAAAAAATGCGTGTCTATCATGTCGGGGTCATAAAGTGCCTTATATATTGTGTCGAGTCCGGGTTCTTTTCCCATAAGGTCGTTGTTAATGTCTCTGTCACTTATAAAACTTGTAAAGTTTTCGTTTGTCCTGAAAATTGACGAACTTAAAAAACCTGGAAGATCTAAAGATGCACCTGGAAAAGGTTTCTTCCACTGTCCAAGAGTGTTCCAGTTTCCGTCGTGTTTTGATGCCATAGCTTCAGTGAGAACTCTTTTTTGTGTAAGAGGGGTCACTGTAAAGTGAAAGTCCCAACCAGAGTTTTCCAGGTTGCTTAAAAATTCTGGAACCTGGCTTGATATTGCATCAAAGCTTTCGTTCATTGAGCCAGTATCGTCTTCAGCTAAAATAATATCGACTTTGGGTATTATGGTATATGAGCCTGATGCCTGAACGCTGCTTGTTGTGGCAATTGGTCTGAAGGCAGCTTTTCCACAACCTGAAACACTAATTGCTATAAGGGAAACTGAACCTAAGATAAGAAATGAATAAAGGTTCTTAAGACTATAAGATTTAATATTCCTACTCTTCATAACTACACCGCTTTAACCTTTCGCTTCATCGCATGTATCAACATGAACTACTGCAAAATATTTATCTATCTAATATCTCTTATAAGCAAACCGTGTGCCAAGATGTCAGAATTGACACCCTTGATAACACCCTGAAACCATAGACTATTTTTGATTGGGGGTGCTGCCGGTTGTGGCTAGTGTGTGCCCTATTGTCTGTCAGATGTTAATTATTTATACAGTTTTGGGGCTCTATAACAGAATGTAGGCTCTATAACAGAATGTATTGTGCTAGACTGGAAAGTGCTAGCACTTCAAAAATGGGGGCAAAAGTAGTGAGCACAGATTTTGATGTAAACAGTCAGCTAGAAGCATTTTATTTGTTGGCTCTATCTGTTTGGGGGGAGCACAAAACTGCATATGAACATGCGGAAAAAGCACTGACTTTAGGTATTCTGCCTGGAAATAAAACTGATGATGATGTTATTTATAAATCAATTCAGTTACTGTTTTTTGAAGCCTTAGAAAACACAATTGATAACCGTTATTTTGATAATCCTTATTACAGACTCAGCACCCGTGAAAGAATAATTCTTATGGGTTTACATAAATCCAGTTTGAACTATAAGGCCCTAGGTTTGTTTTTAAAAACTTCACAAGAAGGAATTGAAATTGAGTCATGGCGAGCAAGATTATCGCTTTTGTCACAACCCGAGCTAAAAAACCAAAAATATGCAGTTTATCCCGGCGGGGTGGGGAAGTTTGGTGCAAGTTGTCCGGTTTTTGCAGAGCTTGCCCCATGGACACAGCGTTTTTTAGATAATGCAATTACCATTAAGGAGAGAGTATTTTTAGAATCACACCTTAATAACTGTGAAGATTGTCTTAAACGATTGGAAGCGAGCAAAAAAGCGTTTTACCTTGTGGACTCATTTATACCGTCAAAGGATATTCCTGATTTCAAAACAAATATTCAGCATTTGATGCAAGCTTGGGTGAAAATGAATCGCGTTTTGAGCCCGATAAACAGTAGCTTTATGGATTCAGTCCAAGCTTTTTTTAGGCGATTTGATGCGCGTTTTGCTTCAGTTATGCTTGTCATTTTGATAATGGTCTGGCTGTTTAGATAATTAATTATTTACCTGAATACATAGTGTGTGGCGCAGAGGCTTGTGATAGCTATGGCCGTGTTCTGTATGGCGAATGAAACCTTACTGGAGCTCCTTGTTCGACATCAACTAAAAACCGCCATTGAATTTTTGCATGATTGTTTTTATCAAGTAGATCCCTTGGCGGATTTGGAAACTGTCTTACCTTAAAAAATGATTCTTTAACAACATCATCAAATTCACGGATGCCTGAGCTTTTTAATATTTGAACGTCAAGAAGTTTCCCTTTTTCATCAAGTGATATCTCTGCATCTGAAAAATATCTGCCAGGACTTACTGGAATCGTGTAAAGAAGTGAGCGTTGTCTGCTTTGCCAATAAGGCCCGACAGACTCTTTTATTCTTGAATAAAAAGAATAATAAATTGATTCTTGGGTGTTAAGCAGGTTTTCGTTTCCAAGTGCAAGGTTGTCATCAAGAAGTGCTTCGTCTGCTCCCATTTTTGGTATCATTGGTTGGTTCATTTGTGGAGCGTAAGCTGGAGTATCTTTTTGTTTTTTTGAAGATAAACTTAAAGGAATCCCAAGGTCCCGTATTTTAGGATATGAACTTTTAAAAAAATTCATCACTTTTGTAAGTTTTTTGGGCCTTATTTCGTCCATGGGTTTTGAGGGTTTTGTTGGCACTTTTGTTTTAGGTGGTGTCTGGGGTGTTTGTGTTGTCAGTGCACCGGATTTTGGAATTGTCTGTGTGATTCTGGCTTTTGTTTCCTGTTTGACGCGTCTGTTTTTATCAGAAAAATACCTTGCGTTATCGGGGGCCTCTTTTGTTTCTTCACCCATTTTCTTTTTTAGTAGTAGGCTTTTTTCGCGTTTCTTATTATTTGCAATGTCCGTTTGCTTATCGGGCTCTAAAGTTATGAGCTGTGGAAATGGGTCGTCTAAACCCGAAAGCCTGGGTGGAATGAGAAAAAAAATACTAAAAATCAGAATATGCAAAAGAAGTGAAAGAATTAAAGCGCGTTTAATGAATTTTTCGTAAGGCGTGCCAGTGCCACTTAAAAACTGTACTCTATTTGAGTTACTAACCTTATTTCGATCCATAGCAAATACACCATATAAAAAATTTTTCAGGTATTTTTCTTTTTATTTTTTTTAAACTGCTTTATTGTTTCTTGAAGCTTGCCTATCCATGAATTTTCCCTATCAGTAAGTTCCATTATTCTTTGCTTAATAGCCTTAAGAGCCTGTGGCGGGGCCTTATTGCGCTCGGCCTGACTAAGTTGGTTTTCAATTT
>CAZQUK010000127.1:0-9508 GCA_964596435.1 uncultured Oligoflexia bacterium | reverse complement strand
ACAAGAAAAACACTGTGTGGAAGATTCATTACTTTTGCTATTTTTGTTCCAAGAAAACCCATCGCCAAAAGAGCCATTAATACGAAAATTGCATCTACCATTGTTTCATACCCCGTAGGTTTGTTTTAGTGCCCATGTATTAATAAGAATAAACTAAGTTGTTAAAAACTGTTCAAAAAACGACATAAAATGTGATTGTTTGTGTGTGTGCGGCGTGTCTATGGGGCGCGTATTGGTTGCTTTATGATGCGATGGTTTATTTTTTTTTTTTTGGTGCAGGTTTATCAAATACACCCATCATCTCAAGCAGTATTGATGCCTCACGGTGGTTCATTTCAATTTCAAGAGCTTTTTCTAGCTCAACTCTAGCTTCTAGAATCTTCTTTTGTTTGTAATAAAGTCTGCCAAGGTGGAAATGTAAGTCTGCATTAAAACTTACAACACCAATTGCACTTGTAAGGGCATTAATGGCCTCATCAACTTTGCCTGAACTACTAAGTGCAGATGCAAGTAGAATATGGTTTTGCGCACTATATGGATTTAAATTCACGGCTTCTTTATAAAATGGAATGGCAGATTCTGTTCCCGCGGTTTTTGCTACAACTTTTCCAAGCTCTCTAATGGATTTTACGTGTGTTGGGTCAATTTTTAAGATTTCCTCATAACACTGTTTGGAGCGATTATACTGTCCGTAGGTATTATAATATTCAGCTTGTTCTAAAAGTGCCTTGATTTTCTTTTTTGCATGAAATTTTTCTACAAGCCCTTGAATTCTGTCTTTTAGATCATTTGGTGAAAAAGGTTTTAGCAGATATTGATCAACCTGGGCCTTTGCGGCCTGCATGACTTTCATATACTCCATTGATGATTGGCTTGTAATCATCACAAAAGGAATCAAAGAAAGATTTTCAGTGGATTTACATGCCCTTAAAAATTCGGAACCGTTAATGTCTGGCATTTCCCAATCAGAAATAATGACTCCAACAGTTTCGTAATTCTTTTTGACGTATTCAAGCGCACTCCGTCCGTTTTCAAATGCTTTTATTTTTTTAAATCCGAAGTGTTTTAGATAATCAATAACGGTTTCCCTTGCATCAGGGTCGTCTTCTGCTAACACTACCTGCATTTCAGTTGATGCCGTTTCTTTCCCTGTAAGAATATCAATTTTATCCTTGAAGTGCTGAAATCTGAAAGGTTTAATAAGGTAACCATCTACGGATTTTTCGGCGGCAAGAGTGATTTTTTCTTTTTCTTGTGAAATTGGACTTGTAACCATTAAAAATGGAATATCACAGCGTGAAGAATCGGATCTTACCTTGTGTAAAAGTTCAAGGCCATTCATAAGGGGCATATCCCAGTCGGAAATAATAAATTCAATTGATTTATCGTTATTTAAAATGCGTATGGCTTCGGCCCC
This sequence comes from uncultured Oligoflexia bacterium, assembly GCA_964596435.1. Lineage (GTDB taxonomy): Bacteria > Bdellovibrionota > UBA1018 > UBA1018 > CAZQUK01 > CAZQUK01. The sequence continues at coordinate 8,091 of CAZQUK010000127.1, read as the reverse complement.
ATTTTCGGCCACTGTAATTTTCTGGTAGCCCATGGTTCTTAAAAAATCAATTATGGTTTTTCTTGAACCAGAATCATCATCAACAACCAGAAAGTGTATTAAAGTTTTAGTTTTTGTTTTTGCCATTATTCATAACCACTTTTTTAACCATTATTAAGAGGTATCCACACTGTAAATTCTGTGCCTTTATTTAGCTCTGATTTTACACTTATTGACCCGTTCATGTTTTCAATAATTTGTTTTGAAATAGAAAGTCCAAGTCCACTGCCTTTGTCGCCTTTTGTGGTAAAGGCAAATTCAAAGATGTTATTAATAATTTCTTTTGGAATCCCCACTCCTCCATCTTTTATTCTGCAAGCAACTCCAGGTTTACCATTTCTACCTGTGTTTGTTTCAGTGTGAATACTTATTTCCCCACCTTTAGGCATTGCGTGCATTGCGTTTATAAGCATATTAAGTATCACTTGGCTAATACCGCCTGAATCTATCCAAATATTAGGTGTGTCTGAAAAAACTTTGTTTACTTTAATTGAGTTTTTAATAAGTTCGTGGTTAAGAAGACTTAGTGCCTGTTCAATAGGATTTGTGATTGGTACCGTTTCGTAATTCGCCTGTGTTTTAGAAAATGATTGCAGGTTTCTTACAATTACACTTGCGCGTTCTGATGCTTTTAAAATTATTTCAAGATTTTCATGTATCTTGCTGGTATCACTTTCCATTAATGATAGATCAGCTTTCCCAACAATTCTGAGCAGTATGTTCCCAAATTCATGTCCAACACCACGGGACACCTGTCCAATTGCAGCCATACGTTCAGAGCGTATTAACTGTGCGTGCATTGCTTCAAGCTTGCGTTTGTTGTTCCAGGCGGCAACCATCTGCCTTGCTTTTTGAATAATTTCACCTTGGGTAAATGGTTTATTTAGGTAATCCCACTGATCTTTAAAGTTTTCACCAAAAAGCTTGTGGATTTCATCGACACTTCTATCGTGATAAGCCGTGACAACAACCACATGAATTTCAGGATCTATTTCAATAATTTTTTGTATGGTTTGTAATCCATCAAGTTTCCCCGGCAGCTTTACATCAAAAAAACCAGCAGCAATTCTTCTGCCCCCGTTAAATTCTTTTTTGAAAATTTCTAAGGCTTCTTCGCCGGTGGTGGCGGTAAGTAGGGTGTAGGATTCGGAAATAATATTGTTAGTGTCAGTTTGATCTTTTGTGTTGTGACGAGATGAGCGTTTTGTGACTTTGTTTTCGCTTGGAGTTAAAAAATATTTATAGCCTTCAATTGTTTCTGTTTCGTCGTCAAGTACAAGTATTCTTCTGTTTGTTTCCATGTGTTTTATCCTGCACTGTTATCTTTTGTAATAATTGTTTCAATTTTGCTGGCGGCACTTGCATTCGGAAAACTAATTAAAAAAACAACGCCACTGCCTGGTTCGTTTTTAAAAACGGTAATATCACCCGAAAAAGCTCGCACCAATCGTCTGCTGATACTAAGCCCGATGCCAGTACCTTCTGCGGCTGATTTAGTAGTAAAATTTGGTTCAAAAATTCTGTTAACGTGCTCCTCGGGTATTCCTATTCCATTATCTTTAATAAGTATTTCAACTTTATTATTCATGGAAGACGTTATTAGTTCAATTAAACCTGCCTGCCTTTTTGCGTGCACAATAGACTGGATAGAGTTTCTAATTAAATTTGAGAATATCTGCACGATTTCATCCTTGTTGGCAAGAATTGATATTTTATCCTCAGTTACAGAAGGAAATGTTGTTTCGATTTTTACCTTATATTTTTCAAGAAGATCTGACATCGCTGTGATTGTGTAATTAACAACTTCCTTCATGCTTACTACTGAACGTTCACCTTCAACGCGCGATAAAGAGCGCATGTTGTCAATTATTTTTGTTATTCTTAACATTTCGTGGGAGACTAGCTGGTAGTCGTTTTTTGTGTCCAGGTGCCTTTTTTTGCTATCGTTAATAATTGATCCAAGATTTTCAAGATCTTCTTCAAGAGCAGTTTTCCCGCCTCCGGTTACTTGTGTTAGATCGCCAAAGAGTGTGTCCCAGCCGCCAGACTGGTATGCTTTCTTCCAGGCAATTATTATTTTTTCTAGCAGATCCATATCTTCAGCCTCGGCATTAATGAACTTGGATCTCATTTTTTCAATTCTGATATTTATGTTATTAAGAGGATTAAGAACCTCGTGTGCCGCTACACCCGCAAGCTCGCCTAAAGATGCAAGGCGAGTGGTTCTAACTAGTGCCTCATGGGCTTCTGCCGTTATCTTTTTTTGTTTTTCAAGGTCCGCTGTTCTATCCCTGACTTTTTGCTCAAGTTCTGCTTGATGTTTATCAATTTGTGACCTTTGGCGTTTAAGCTCCACAGACATAGTATTAAAAGATGATGCAAGTTGTCCTACCTCATCGTTGGTTTTTATTTGTACGGTGTCGCCAAATTCCCAGCGAGTTACTTTTTCAGTTGCCAGTGCAAGCTGGTTAAGTGGGTCTGTTAAATTTTTTGCAAGGCGGCTGCTTAAAAAAAGCGCAAAAGAAATAATTAAAAGGCCAAATAAAAGCGATTTATTTATAAGGCGTCCGGCCGCTCTGAAAACCTCTTTTTCCTTAACTTGTGAAATAATTTTAAGTCCGGCAACACCAACATCAGAAAATGCTCCAAGCCACCATTCATCGTGATAATAGAAGCGTTTAGTTTCAAGTCCAAATTTTGAATCCATGGCACTGTTTATTATGGGCACATCCGTGATGGGCTGTTTGCTTATCATTTTTTCATATTCAGGATGCGCGATAATGGAACCTTCCTGGTTTATTAGGTAGACTGTTGCAATCCCGCTTTCTCTAAATTGCTTTAAAATATTATCAAGGGGCATATCAACCACGGCGATAGAACCAACTTTGTCGCCACTTATTTTAAGTGCCACAGCAAGCGTTAATATTGGGGGCCCTTCAGGTGGTGTGGAATTTATTGCTAACCACTGGCGTGCCAGAACTTTCCTAAATGGAATTGGGTTTTCATTTCTAATGTTTTCAAGCGCTTTTGGGGTAAGGTTGTAAGGCTTTAAGTATTCGGAGTTGTAAACGGTAACGGTTTTAACCCAATCTGAGCCATCTGAGCTTGTTTGAAATAGGGAATAAGATATCAGATTTTTTTCCGATTTTAGTATGGTTTTTACCCACTCTTTTTCTTTGTAGCCTTGGGTAAGAAGTTTTATTTTGTCTGTCACCTTCAGCAGTTCTGCTTTAATTTCAGCAGAAATTGTTCGAACATTACCAGCGTTAAGTTCATAAACAAGTACGGTTTTGTCGTCTTTGAACATCTTTATAGCCAGTGCCAGATAAGTTACTATGGCTATAAGGGCAACGCTGCTTATGAGAATTAAGAGTTTTATTCGAATTGAAAACTTAATCTTTTTTTTCATATTTGACTTGAGCCATTAATTTATATGTTAAACTTCCCTCTTAGTGTTATAAACTATAATTATAGCCGTGAAAGCAAAGAACTGGAACAAAAAGCTAACTATTAATTCACAAAGTGCGGGTTTTAAGTACTTGCGCCATTTACCGTCATTTTTATGGTTGGTAACTGTGCTAACTCTGTTTTGGTTTCTTTTAAATGACATATATATTTTGGGCGACAGCGGTTGGCGCGGGGCGAAAAATAATAACGCAAATGCTGTAGCAAACCTGGTTTCAAAACACAATGTTGTCAGACTCCAGGATTTAAAAGATCTCGTGTGGCAGGAAATAAGCAGTGGTGGAAGGTTGTATGCTGGGCAATCGCTGCTTACTCTTGATGACGCTCGCGCGGAAATTAAATTTATAGATGAAAGCGGTTTCCTTCTTGGAGAAAACTCACTGGTGCAGTTTCAGGAAAGCAAAAAAATAATTGGCAATGATGACGATCTGCTTGTTTTGGGACTTCTTAAAGGGTCCATCCACAAATATGCAAGCGTGAAGCAACAACCTGGCAAAATAAAAAGTAAAATTAAGATTAAAACAAAAGGTGCGGAGGTGCTTATTGATGATGAAGCTGAAGTTAAAATATCAGTTTCAAAAAACGATTCTGATTCAAGTACGATTAATATTTTAAGAGGAAGTGCCAAAGTTGAAACGGAACTGGGATCTTTGGTTGGAGGTGCTGGTGAGCAAATAGCTATACAGTCAAAAAAAGGAGGTGCGACCCCTGTTGTTAAGAAAATTTCTTTTATGCTGCTTTTACCAAAAGATGGTGACGCTATTTATTTGCCTGAGACTGGAAGGATTAATTTTGAGTGGAAAATTAACAAAGAAGAAGGTGGACAAAACAATCAGGTTTTTGAAATAACAAATGATCCAAGTTTTAGAAAAAACATTAAAAGAATAAATATTAAAGACTCAAAACTAGTATTAGATTTCAAACGCAATAGTGTTTTAGAAACTTGGTACTGGCGCGTTGGAATCCAAAAACAATCTGAATACAGTGATGTTAGTTCTTTCAGATTAAGGCCTGTGGCCAGGCCTGTTTTGGTTTTTCCTCCACAAAATGCAAAACATAAAGGGCAAGGAGTAGGGTTTTCCTGGCAGGAGCTACAAGATGCAAACGAGTATGAATTTAGGTTAGTGCCGGTATTTGATAAAAAGCTTACAAGAACTATTAGGGTTTCTGATAACGATCTTCTAATGGAAAAATTAGAAAATGGGGTTTATGAGTGGTCAGTTCGTGCAACGGTTTTAAATATTGGTAAAACATCATGGAGTGATATTAGAACGCTAAAAATTGAGGACCAACCTGAAAAAGCAAAAGTTGACTTACGCTCACTGTCGCCACCACCACCACCTCCACCTCCACCTCCTCCTCCAAAGGTAAAAGCAAAACCCAAGGCGCCAGTACTGCCAGGCGCACCCGGTTCTTTTGATGATCCTGAATTTATAAAAAGAAAAGGCTCTTCTATAATGGATAAGATTATGGAGCTGGTTTTAAAAAAGGCCCATGCTGATGAAGAAAATGTTTGGGACGTTAAGCTTAAATGGGAAAATGTTGAGGGTGCACAAGGATATAGGGTTCAAGTTGCAAGAACAAGAAACTTTAAAATAATATTAGGGCGCGGTGAAACTAATACAAACGAATGGCTGTGGCCCTACAGGCCTGGAATGGAAAATTCAAAGGGACGTGTTTATTATCGAATTGCATCGGTTGCAAAAAACGGGCAGGTTGGGCAGTTTTCAGAGCCAATTCCGCTTCAAATACCCGTTAGCATAATAGCAGCGTCAAAAAGAAAACCTATAGAACATGTGGAAAAACCCAAAAAAATTAGCACTGCCACACAATACAAACATATTGATTATGGTGATTTTCTAACTATTGGTGGGGGTGTTTTTACTGGTGCAAGCACACAAACGCAGGATTCAAAATCGTTGGAGCTAACATCGGTTGCGGCCGATAAGTTTTATTTGAACAATAAATTTTCAGCTTTTGGTGAACTTTGGCGGGGCGATTGGATTTTTGATGCGTATCTTGCATCTTCAATTGCAAAATTTAAAAAAACAATTGATTCAGATATTATACAGCCAGACGTTACAGCTTACGATATTTATCTTGATGTTTTAATACATAGTAGAAAAGATAAATTTTTGCACTTTGAATTTGGCGGGGTCATTGATTATTCTTACCGCTGGGTAAAAGACACGCTTGAAAGTGTAAGCGCAAATAACGCGGTTTCAATAGGACCTGTAATTGGTTTATTAAGTGTTCATAAAAGGGCATACTCATTTTTTGTTCCGCAAAAAATGGGTTTAAGGTTGGCGCTGCCTGTTACTGGGCTTTTAACGGGGCATCAGGCTGGAGTGCGCTCAAGGCTTTTTTGGGAGTGGAGGCTTGCCTCTATTTCAAAAAGAACGGAAGGGGATTTTACTGTCGCTAATTGGCTTGGGTTACTAATACAAATAGATTATAATTATTCAATATGGCGAGAACCTCTAAGTACTTCAGTTTCAGTGGCTTCAGGCTGGCTGGCTCTCACTTTGCATGTTTTGGATCGTTATTAGTATTCGCACTTTTTTCGGCACCTTTGACTTTTGCTGATGACATTACTGCCTATGTGAATGGTGATTCCTCGCGTCCTTTAGCTTTTGGAAATGGTGAGGATGGCGATTTTGCTGATGGCCCTGCAGGTGCGGGTATTACAGCTTCAGGGCGCGAAATAACAATTGATACTGATACAAAATCAAAATTTAATTTTTCAAGTTTTTATCTTTCAAGAGGTGCAAGTGTGCAGGTTACTGGCGCGCGAGCACTTCATATTAGAGTAAATGGCGATGCAATTATTGAAGGGGATATTATTTTAAACGGTGGAAATGGTGGGAAAAGTGCGACTTCAAAAGTAGGTGGCAGTGCTGTGGGTGGAGGTTATGCTGGCGGAAGTGGTGGTGGTGCAAATGGTGGCGCGCAGCCATCAAACGGTTCTCCATCAAGTGGACCAATACTGGGTGGGAGTGCCGGGTTAAATCAGGCCGGTGCAGGAAACCAGAAGGCCGGGGGCGGAGGTTGCAATGGGGTTGGTGCAACGGATGGCGCACAAAATGTGCCTAGCGCTGGTGCTTGTACTTTAAGTAGGGCAAGTATTGCAAATAATTTTGAAACTACTTTTGTTGGAGGCGGTGGGGGTGCTGGTGGTACAGCGTACAGTGCTGGTGCGGCAGCTGATGGTGCAGGCGGAGGCGGTGGAGGTGGTGCTATACATATTTTATCTTTAGGGGTTTTAGATGTTTCAGGTTCAATCTCTGCAAAAGGTGGCACAGGTGGTGACTCAACGTTTGATACAAACGACTCTGGCGCTGCAGGAGGTGGTGGTGCTGGTGGCTCAATTTGGCTTCAAACGGCAAATGCTTTTTCTGGAAATGGTGAGCTTGATATAAGCCGTGGAAATGGTGGAGTTGATGATACGATTATTGATACCTACGATGGCGGCAATGGTTCGCGGGGTGTAATAAGGATTGATTCAAAATCAAACACATACACGGGGGCATATTATCCGGCAGGTACGGCTGATCTTATGTATGATGTAAAAAACATAAGGTTGGTTAAAGAGTTTAAGCTTGAAGGTGGTTGGATGTGCGGCACTCTGAGCACACGCAAAAGTGATGGTAATACATCTAATTTATTAAAGGGATTTTTTGGGGATCTATTTGTTTTAGCACTAGCTTTTGCGTTTATTCGTTTTTCAAACTACCCGACAAGCGAGTGTAGACTGACAAAAAAGCCATATTAATAAACCAAGTCCATTGGAATTACGACCAAGAAAATATGCATTGGTGCAGTCAGAATGTCACTGGTGCATTTGGTGCATTTATTGATTGACTGGTGCAATTTGTGCATTTATACTCAAACTAAATACATAGCTAAACTGGTGATTTATTATATATAGTCCATTCTGTACTTTCCGTTGTGGCATCGTGGCTTGAAAGAGATTTGAAAGTTTCAAGTTCAGGAAAGATGGAGACTTTGTGAAGGTCACTTTTTTCTTTGAGCAAAAACTTGATGGTAATCTAACAGACGAAGAGAAAATTATTCAAATGGGTAAAAATTCAAAACAAGTTAGAATAAGAGAGTTAGTAGAAAGTATTGGTTTTTCAAGAAATACTGCTACAAGAAAAATGAATATTTTAGTTAAAAAAAAGATGTTTGATCGAAGGGGAAAGGGGGCTGGTGTCATCTTTATATATCGAGGTCGTGATGAATAAAAAAAATTTTATAAAAATAGAAAAACCAGATAACTGTAAAATGTGTGATCTTGGCCACCATGTTGTTAATGGCCACTATAGAGTTTGCAGGAGCGGAACGTAGACTATTTTTAGTAGCTGACACAAAAAAAATTGATTATTCAAATATTCTCTCAAAGTGGAATAATTATACCTTTGTTTATTTTGTAAAAATATATAAAGACAAATATCTTGATGATCTTGATCAAGATAGAAATTTGGAATTTGCATTATATCCAATGATTGCAGGAAATAATCCAGTAACTGATGCTTATACCCCAATTGAGCGAAAAAATCAGGCCGCCTTGCCTAAGTTAGTCTGAAC
>CAZQUK010000126.1:6259-9559 GCA_964596435.1 uncultured Oligoflexia bacterium | reverse complement strand
ATTACACGCAGTATAATAAAACAAAAAATACAATGATATTAATTTGTTAATACTAAATTTGTTTTTATTAAGTCAGTTTATACAGGTAGTCAGTTATGCTTTGCCTAAGAGTTTTAAAATAAGCGCGTTTTGAGCGTGCAAGCGGTTTTCGGCTTCATCAAAAATAATGCTTTGGTTTCCATCCATAACTTCATCTGTAACTTCCAGTCCGCGGTAAGCAGGCAGACAATGCATAAATAGTGCGTTGCCAAGAAGCTTTTTATTAACCTGAAAGGGCGGAAAAATTTGTTTTCTTTTCTCGGCCTCATCTTCTTGTCCCATGGAAACCCAGGTGTCTGTGTAAACAATATCAGCGTCTTTTGCGGCTTTACTTGGGTCATTTGTAATTTCAGGTTTGTATTTTTCAATGAGTGTGGCTGATGGTTCATACCCTTTAGGACAACCAACTGAAACCTGCATGCCAACCTTCGTGCAACCAATTATGAGCGAATTTGTGACATTATTACCGTCGCCAAGATAGGCAAGTTTTAAGCCCTCAAGCCTGCCTTTATGTTCTTTAATGGTCATAAGGTCTGCAAGTATCTGACATGGGTGATACATATCGCAAAGAGCGTTTATTGTGGGTTTACCCGAAAATTCTGCAATTTCCTTAACCGTTGCGTGTTTAAAAACACGAGCAAGAATAATATCAGCAAATCTTCCAATACATCTGGCCTCATCTTTAAGAGATGCTTTTTTAAGTTGTGTGGTTTTCCAGTCTATAAACATGGCGTGCCCACCCATGCGGGTCATGCCACTTTCAAAACTGATTCGGGTTCTTGTTGATGTTTTTTCAAAAAGCATAGCAAGAACCATGTTGCTGCATATGTTTTTATACTTTTCACGGTTCTTTTTTAAATCAATTCCTAAATCAATGATTTCAAGAATCTCATTTTTTGCATAATCATCAAGCGTTAACATATGGCGCATAAACGTCTCCTCTTTGTTTTTAAAAAAGCAAAATGTATTACTAAAGTTTATAGAATTTTATCTATATGCTTTTCAAGCTCCCTGACAGATTTTTCATCAAGCTCATATGAAACCTTGTTCATAGGCTTATTAATATTTTTTAGCAGAAGACTTAAATTAAATGGGGTTCCAATTATTATTTCATCGGCAGGAACCTTATTAATGGTTTCTTCTAAATCTCGAACCTGCTTATCGCCGTACCCCATTGCAGGTAGAATGTTTGTTATGTGCGTATATTTTTCGTAAGTGGCCTTAATGGTACCAACAGCATAAGGTCTGGGATCAACTAGTTCGGCGGCTCCATTTTCTCTGGCAGCAACAACACCGGCACCATAAGTCATGTGTCCGTGTGTGAGTGTTGGGCCGTCTTCTATAACAAGGACTTTTTTGCTTTTCAAGTTTAACAATTGAATCTGCTTCAATGATTATTGCTTTTGGATTGTTGCGCTTTAGGCTCTCTTTTACGGTTGCAATACCTTCTGGTTTTGCAGTGTTTACTTTGTTAATAAGAGCAATCTGCGCCATGTTAAGGTTTGTTTCTCCGGGGTAGAATGTTACTTCGTGTCCTGCCCTGTGTGGGTCAAGAACAACAACCTGTAAATCTGGTTTATAAAATGGGGTATCGTTATTTCCACCATCCCATAAAATAACATCGGCCTCTTTTTCGGCTTCTCTTAAAATCATTTCGTAATCAACACCTGCATACACGACAATGCCTTGTTGAACTGGAAACTCGTATTCTTCGCGTTCTTCGATTGTGCACTTGTGCCTATCAATATCGGCCATGGATGCAAAACGCTGGCAGCGCTGTGCGTTTAAATCGCCATAAGGCATTGGGTGGCGGATCTGCGCTACTTTTTTGCCTTTCTTCATTAAAGCTTTTGCAATGGCGCGCGATGTTTGGCTTTTGCCACAACCAGTCCTGATTGCACAAACAGAAATCAGAGGTTTTGTTGATTTAACCATTGTGTCTTTTGTTCCAATAAGTACAAAATCAGGGCCGAGTGAGTTTACAAGCGATGCCCTATGCATAACGTCCACATGTGATAAATCGCTATAAGCAAAAACAACTTCATCTACATTATGCTTTTTTATAAGAGCCGGGAGTTCACTTTCTGCATAAATTGGAATTCCGTTTGGATATAGTTCGCCGGCAATTTCTTTTGGATAAGTACGACCGTCAATATCAGGAATTTGAAAAGCTGTGAAGGCTACCACTTCGTAATCCTTATTGTTTCTATAAACAGTATTAAAATTATGGAAATCTCTACCTGCGGCCCCCATTATTATTACTTTTTTTCGTGTATTTGCCATGACGCCAGTCCTTTCCTTTTTTATTTTATTTCGTCCATCTATTCTAAAACTTTTTTTATTTTTTCAAGCCCTGAAGTTAAATCTTCTTTTGAAATTGTAAGCGGTGTTGCGATTCTAATTATATCCTCGTGTGTTTCTTTGCAAAGCACTCCACGGTGCATAAGTTTTTCGCAGTATTTTCGGGCTCCACCAGCTTCTTTTTTAAGTTCTATACCAATAAAAAGCCCGCGCCCTCGGATTTCTTTAATAAGTGGGTTTTTTATTTGTGCTAAAACTTCAAGAGAATATTTGCCAAGCTCATGAGATTTTTCGACAAGGTTTTCATCAACTAAAACTTTAAGTGCTTCGCGTGCTACACGGCATGCAAGCGGATTACCTCCAAACGTACTGCCGTGACTTCCAGGTTCAAAAACTGACAGAATTTTTTTGCTCGATGCAACTGCGGAAACAGGGAAAATTCCACCACCTAAGGTTTTGCCTAAAATTAACATATCAGGTTTTATGCCGTAGTGTTCGTAGGCAAATGTTTTGCCGGTTCTTCCAAAGCCTGTTTGAATTTCATCCATAACAAGAAGAATGTTTTCGCTATCACATATTTTTCTGACTTCCTTAAAATAATTGTCATCAGGAATTAATATTCCGCCCTCACCTTGAATTGGCTCAACTAAGAAGGCCACGGTATTTGGTGTAATTGCATTTTTAAGTGCATTAATGTCGTTGTATGAAATTATTTTAAACCCCGGAGTTAGCGGACCAAAATCTTTTTGGTACGATTCGTCCGATGTGAAACTAATAATTGTAATTGTGCGACCGTGAAAATTGTTCTTACATACTATGATCTCAGCTTTTCCTGGCTCCACTTTTTTGTTGCGATATCCGTAACGCCTTATAGTTTTAAGTGCGGTCTCAACGGCCTCAGCCCCTGTGTTCATTGGCAGAACCATGTCCATTTTACAAAATTCTGCAAGCTCCTTACAA
>CAZQUK010000126.1:774-6249 GCA_964596435.1 uncultured Oligoflexia bacterium | reverse complement strand
CGGGCCAAATTGATCGTGGTTAAATGCCCTGGATGTTAAAGATACGCGCGCGGCCTGATCGGTAAGTGCTTTTATGATTTTTGGATGGTTGTGTCCGTGGCTCACGGCAGAATATGCGCTCAGCATATCTATATAACTTTTGCCGTTAATATCAGTTACCCATGCGCCTTGCGCTTTTGTAATAATAAGAGGCAAGGGCAGATAGTTCTTAGCACTAAAGGTTTCAATAAAATTTAAGTGTTCAGTTTCAGAGAAACTTCTATCAATAGAGCTGTGCATAGTTTACTCCAATAAAGTATTATTTATAGTGAAAGAAGCTAACATTAGCTGATGAGACTCCATGTTTCAAGCATTAAGAAATACAAAAAACGACTGAAAAATGCATAAATTAATGATTTATGCGGTGGGTTGTTTTTATGTTTTTATTGACACCATCTGGCGAAGTCGTAAAAATGAGAAAAACAACTAATTGGAGATAAGCTATGTCAAAGTGTCCGTGCGGAAGTAAAAAACAATATGATAAATGTTGTGAGCCGTATATTTCTGGAAAAGAAAGTGCGCCAACTGCCGAAAGTTTAATGCGTGCAAGATATTCTGCTTTTGAAAAAGGTGAGATAAATTTTATTAGGGACAGTTATGCACCCGAGAAGCGTGGGGATTTCGATGAAAATGCAACAAAAGAATGGTCACTAAAATCCAGATGGTTAGGACTTGAAATACTTTCAACTGAAGCGGGCATGGAAAATGATGAGGTTGGCAAAGTTGAGTTTGTTGCAAAATATGTAAGCGGTAATGAAGAGCAAAGACACCATGAAGTTGCCGAATTTAGAAAAGATAAGAAAACGAACACTTGGTTTTTTCTTGATGGAAAATCGCCAAGGAACGAACCCGTTGTTAGAGGTGCACCGAAAGTAGGGCGCAATGACCATTGCCCTTGTGGTAGCGGGAAAAAGTTCAAAAAATGCTGTGGATGATACAGCTAATCGGGTATAATTTATAATGTGAGTGTTTGTTATAAAAAAAGGTTAATCGTATTTGTTTTTTTTACATTTTTTTATTTATGTCTTTCTGTATCTAAAAATGGGTTTTCAAAAGGAAACCAGGGGCTTTTAGAAGGTGGCGTTTTGTATTATGGATCGTCAGCCGCAAAAAGTTTGTCAGGAACCACGGGTTATTTTTACAGATACAACACATCATTACTTGGGGGGCATTTCAGGCCAAATTTAGGGGCACAGATCGAATACGGATTTGGAAAAGCATCCATTGCGGACGAAAAAAAGGCCGCAAACTTTTCAAGCAGTATGCTTGAGGCCGGTTACAAAATAATTGTTTCACAAGTGGGTATTGTAACGCCATTTTTAGGTATCAATGCTTTATTGGGATGGGCTTCATTAAATATTGGATCAACTGGCACAGTATCAGTTACCTATGGGGTAAGGTTTGGGTGTGGCGCTGAGATTCGTTTTACCGATAAAGAGGATGCCGGTGGAATAAGGCTCTCGACGGGTTATAGGATTATGCGCGGCAGTCTTGCCGGGTTATCCGGGTTTGAGTTAAACGCATTTAGTGCAAGTCTAGGGGTTTTCTTTTGACGTTTTGGAGCGCTCTTGCCTGGGTAGTTTGTAATAGATCTAATGTTAAAATCGCCATAAAGGCTAAAAAGCGTATCCTAGAGCAAATTCACAAAAAGGGAATCCAATGCCTACTGCCGGGAAATTCAAGCTTTGTGAGATTCCAATTTCAGATGATGCCATTACATCAGCAGTGGCCTTTACGTGCAGGACACCAAGCGCAAACGAAACGTTCCACCCGGAGTTCCAAACCCACTGGTAGCCAAGGTAGCTTCCTAAAAAAGCAGTTTTAAGTGTCGCCGTGACCAAAAGATTATTGTACTCTGGTAGCCTCTTTTCAATACTAAGCGGTACAATTGTATATTGTGTTCCAAAATATACGCCATCACCTATGGCATCACCACTTAAGTGAATATTAATTCTTGGTCCATATCCGATTGCCTCAACATTGTAAGAGCTTACTAAAAAATTTATATAATAAATATTCACGCCGAACGAAAAAAATGGAACAGGTGCAAATACGGCATCAATATTATGAATGCCAAGAATAGATGTTAAAAAATTTCCGCGTATATTGAAATGTTTACGGGTTTCAGCATACGAGTTGTTTGGGGTGAGTAATATGTGCGCAAAAACTAAAACTAATAAAAGCCAAAACTTTGAAGATTGAAGTTTTTTTCTAAATCCCGCCACTTCCTTATTATACAACGTAAATTTAAGATCTGGTTCACTTTGCATGGATTTTGGTAATGCGTGTTGTTGCTGTCTGAACCAAGCTAATGTGTGCAGCTTACGGTATTTTGAACCAAAAAAAACGAAAGCAAACATATAACAGCTTGAAAATATAGAACAAAATACCGTAGCAAAAAAGTCAATTTATGTGTTGATACGCCGCATTATTAGTGTTATAAAGCCTTTGCAAGAAATAACTTTGTTTGTTTTTTTATAAAAAGGAAAAAACATGATTTCAAAAAAATCAATTTATTCATTAGCGTTTATTAGTTGTTTTATGGCCATTGCGTCTGCCTGTCAGTCAACAGATGATGAAACAGAAACTAGCAGTGTGTCTTTTAATCCAACCGGAACATGGGAAGTGGTTTTTGATGAGGACGCTGTTGCCAGAACATTATATGCAGATTCAAAATACGACAAAGAGGTTGCCTTTAACGCCGTTAATTTAACCCAAAGGTTAGGTTTTGCAGAAAACTTCTCGCCAGGTACCAAACAAGATATAGGTGTTGAATATGATGCCGATAGTGGGGAGCTTAGATTTGTAGGACCCATTAATTCTCCTGAAGTTACGCTATCAGAAAATCGCACATATATGGCTGAAATTCACAGTGGTGTGACAAAAATGACTGGCACAAACTGCCAAGGGATAACAAGGGCCTATATTAGGGCGCAGTTTAATGAAAACGGATCAACGCTTGATGCAAGTATGATTTCAGGAATGTATGTTGAAGAGGTTGAAAACCCGGTTGAGGGACGCGCTAGTTGCCAGCAGGTAATGGCACTAATCAGCCGATTGATTCAGGCAAAAACTCCCGTTGATGGCCCCTGGGATATTTTTCGTGATGTTGGCTTACTAAACTTTGATCAGTTTCCAAACCTGCTGGGGTTTGAAACAGAGCTTCTTTTTAGTGGGAGGAAAATGTAAAGAACTGGCCGGTTAGAAAATGTGTCTCAACACTGAAACACTTAAAGTGTTTCAAATCAGGCCTTCAAAACCCATCGTCCTATAAAAACCAAACAAAAACAAATAGATACACAGATCTAAGCATTTGGCATGTCTGTTGCTTTATCTGTCATTATGCGCTTTGTGAATATGTTCATTAATCGTCTCAAGTTATGTTATGGCGCGAGACAAATTTCTGTATTAAGACAAGTCAATAATTATATTTCAAAAAGGATGGATACTTATGTGGGATTACACTGACAAAGTTAAGGATCACTTTTTTAATCCAAGAAATGTCGGGAAGATTAAAAACCCAGATGGCGTGGGCGAAGTGGGTTCGATGGCCTGTGGTGATGCTCTGACTTTAATGTTCAAGCTGGATAAAGATGGCCGCATTTATGAAGCTAAATTTCAGACCTTTGGTTGCGCAAGTGCCATAGCGTCATCTTCAGCACTTACTGAAATCATAAAAGGTAAAACACTTGAGGAAGCCGCAAAAATCACAAATCAGGATATCGCAGATTATCTTGGCGATCTTCCAGAACAAAAAATGCACTGCTCAGTAATGGGTAAAGAGGCGCTTGATGCAGCTATTGAAAATTATAAAACAGGCGAAAAGCAAAATAAAATTTTAGAAGGAAAAGTTACCTGCGTATGTTTTGGTGTAAGCGAACAGACCATCGAAGAGGTAATTAGAGCAAATAATTTAAAAACAGTTGAATCCGTTACTCACTATACAAAGGCTGGTGGAGGGTGCGGCAGGTGCCATCCTGAAATTGAAGAAATTCTTGATAGGATAAACGGAAAGACAAAACCGGTTGAGGCTCCTATTAAGGATAAAAGGCCGAAACTTACAAATTTACGCAGAATTCAGCTAATTCAAGAAACGATTGAAAAGCAGATTCGTCCTCAACTTATGCGTGATGGTGGAGATATTGAAATCATTGATATTGATGGACCAAAGGTAATTGTGGCAATGCGCGGGACATGTTCTTCTTGCCAGATGTCAAAAGTAACACTTCGTGATGTCGTTGAGGTTAAGCTCAGAGAGTTTGTGTCTGACGATATTGTCGTAGCAGAAGAGAGTAAATAGGAGTTAAAAAATGGAAGTTTATCTTGATAACAATGCAACCACAAAGGTCGCACCTGAAGTATATGAGGCAATGATACCTTTCTTTACAAAAGAGTACGGGAACGTATCAAGCATTCACACAATTGGTGGGCGAGTCCAAAAATATTTAGATGAAGCAAGAACCAAGGTTGCGGCTTTAATTAATGCAGATCCTTCAGAAATTATTTTTACAAGCTGTGGCAGTGAAAGCGATAACACTGCAATCAGAGGTACGCTTGAAGCTTACCCTCAGAAAAAACACATTATTACAAGTAGGGTAGAGCATCCCGCAATACTAAGTACTGTAAGGTATATGCGTGGGTTAGGATACCGTGTAACTGAGCTGCCTGTGGATGTTGAAGGCATGATTGATATGGCTGAGCTTGAGTCCGCAATTTGTGACGACACAGCTCTAGTATCAATTATGTGGGCCAATAATGAAACAGGAGTATTTTTTCCTATTGATGAAATTGCAGCTCTTGTAAAATCAAGAGGTGTTCAGTTTCACACTGATGCTGTGCAGGTTGCAGGAAAAATTCAGCTTGATGTAAAAAAGACGCCTGTGGATTTGCTTTCAATTTCAGGGCACAAACTTCATGCACCAAAAGGTATTGGTGTTTTGTATGTTAGGAAAGCCACAAAGCTAATGCCTTTTATTCATGGTGGACACCAGGAACACGGAAGGCGCGCAGGAACAGAAAATGTGCCGTATATTGTAGGTCTTGGAAAAGCATGTGAACTTGCAGGATTGCATATTAACAACGAGAACACAAAAGTTAGGGCACTTCGCGATAAACTTGAAAACACTCTTATAAAAATATGTCCCGATACAATTTTAAATGGTCACAAAGAAAAACGTTTGCCAAACACAACCAACATTAGTTTTCAGTATGTTGAGGGCGAGGCAATTTTAATACATCTGGATAAAGAGGGAATTGCAGCATCATCCGGGTCAGCCTGTACGTCAGGATCATTGGAGCCTTCACATGCCTTGCGCGCAATGGGTGTTCCATTTACTGCTGTACATGGCTCAATTAGGTTTAGCTTGTCACGCTACAACACGGAAGCCGAAATCGATTATGTAATAAAAAAGCTCCCGCCAATAATTAATCTTTTAA
>CAZQUK010000126.1:0-764 GCA_964596435.1 uncultured Oligoflexia bacterium | reverse complement strand
ACGCCAAATAAAAATACCAGTTTTTGGATTATAAATAATTAATCTTTTAAGGGAACTTTCGCCGTTTGTTCCAAGCTGATAAAATAGTTTTGGATATTTAGTTGTATAACCTGAATGCCTGCTTCTTTTAGAATTTCTAGTCCGCGTGTTAATCTATATGGCTCTGAGTAAAATACTTTTTTAACGCCACCTTTGTTTACCATGCGTTTAGCACAGTAGTGGCACGGCTGGTGGGTTACAAAAATTACTTTTGGCTGTTCGGGGCCCTCGTTGGTTTTTAAAAGCGCATTATCTTCAGCGTGCAGGCAGCCGCAGTTTCCAGGTTCTTCAGATTCGCACGAATTAGGAAGTCCTTTGGCGTTACCGTTATAGCCAATGCCAAAAACGCGCGTGTAGTCTTCAGAAACAACTACACAGCCCACCTTAAGACGTTTGCAGGTTGATCTTTTTGCAAGATCAGTTGCAAGCTTCATATAAATTTCCTCAAAGCTTATGCGTGTGGAATCCGACACGTCATCGCACCTGCTGGCTGTTACTGATTTTTTCTTGGCGCACATTTTTTTTTAGTATCACAGTTTTTGAGGGACGTAAAAAAACAAGAATTATGTGCCGACAGGGCAGTTAATAATATTATTATGTCGGAAAAAAACCTCCCGTTTCTAAAAAGAACTCATAAAAAAACAATATAATCAATAAGATAACCTCCTATAAAACCCGACTTCAAATCTGAAGTGCAACCGTTTAATAGTTTGAACCTAATATAA
>CAZQUK010000125.1:8962-9631 GCA_964596435.1 uncultured Oligoflexia bacterium | reverse complement strand
TTACCTTTGTTTCATCAGGAGAACTTTGATTGTAAAGTTGAAGAATGGGGTTTTAAATCAAACGCCCCTATGGGTGATTCAAATACCGCTTTGAGCTGGATTGTATTTATAAGGGATAGGAAAAAATTTGAGAAATTATTTCCAGCACTTGAAATTGTATCCTATAAGTCTCATTCACCGTTTAGATATTGGCTCACGGGTGGACTAAAAAAGTGGTCGTTGTTTCCAGTTTGCGCGTCGCGTGATCTTTGTGCTGTCATATCTGCTAAAATTGGCCAGTGCTTCGAGAAATATGGAAAACACTTTAATAATTTGGTATGTTACTCAAAGAGATAGAAAAAAATATTAATGTTAAAAAACAGAACCGAGCAAATTCAATTTTTTGTAAAACTCACAGATGCGGTTGTGTGCATCATTGCTTTTTTTGCAGCTTTTTTTCTAAGGGTTTCAGAGTTTGGTACAGAATGGGGTGGGGACACCGTTGATAATTTAAGCTGGATGCTTGCAGTAAGCCTTGTTCTGCATTTTGTTCTTTATCCATATTTACGTTTTTACGAGTCTTTAAGATTAAAGCCTACTTCAAAACTGACTCTTATGATTCTTAAGGCTTTTTTAATTGAGTTTTTTATAGTTGGTACTTTGGTGTTTTTATTTCAGGCAAAAACCACA
>CAZQUK010000125.1:5362-8952 GCA_964596435.1 uncultured Oligoflexia bacterium | reverse complement strand
TTTTTTGTTTTGTTCCTCTTTATTAATTACACGCTGGTTTATATTGAAAAAATAGGCGCTAAATACATTTTATCTTCAATAAGGAAAAGAGGCATAAATTATAGGCGGGTCCTTATTGCTGGTATGGGAAAAAACGCCAGTAGAGTAATACAATCCCTTAAAAAAAATAAACACTGGGGTTTTCTTCCTGAGGGTGTTGTACTTTTAGACAAAAACCCAACTCTAAATCAAAAATTTGAGGATTTAGAAGTTATTGGTTCATTGGCCGATATTGAGGAAATTATTAAACAAAGACAAGTTGATGAGGTTTTTTTTGCATTAGATGAATTTAAGACTGGTGAGGTTGAAAAAGCAGCTCTTCTTTGTGAAGATCTTGGAATTCCTGCAAGGTTTTCGTTAAGTTGGTTTAATTTTGTACACTCAAAAGTTATGTTCAGTGACTTAGACGGGCTTCCACTTGTGACCTTTTATACGACTTTAAGAACTCCTCTTGAAGTATTTTTTAAGAGGGCTTTGGATATTATAGTTTCATGTGTTGGTGTTTTAATTACAGCACTTTTATTTCCATTAATCTCATGGCGCATAAAAAAGGAGAGTCCTGGCCCTGTAATTTTTAAGCAGTACAGAATTGGTGAAAATGGAAGGCAATTTAAGTGTTATAAATTTAGAACAATGTATATGGATGCAGAAGATAGAAAAAAAGATTTGGTAGCACAAAATCAAATGGAAGGACCGCTTTTTAAGATTGATAATGACCCAAGAATATTTCCATTTGGTAATTTTTTAAGGAAGTCATCGCTTGATGAATTACCGCAGTTTGTGAATATTTTACGTGGAGATATGAGCGTTGTGGGTACAAGGCCACCAACCCCGGATGAGGTTGCAAAATATAAAAATAAATTTAGAAGAAGGCTTAGTATTAGGCCGGGTCTTACCGGTTTATGGCAGGTAAGTGGAAGAAACAAAATTAATAAATTTGAAGATGTACTTGAGCTTGATTTAAAATATATTGATTCTTGGTCGATATGGCTTGATATAAAAATCATATTTAAAACTGTTGGCGCAGTATTTACCCGTAAAGGTGCGCAGTAGATGTTAAGTTTAGCCGGTAATTTGGTCGGTTTTTTGTCTTATTTTATATTGTTTTCTTGGGTTTTAACGGTACTTGTTAATTTTATTTTCCCAATTAATTGGCTGGTCTCTTTAATTGTATTGGTTTTGTCTTTTATGGTTTCGTATTTCTGTTCAAAAAAATACAAGCTTGTTTTTGATAAAATCAAAAATTTTACAGAAGTTGAGATTGCAGCTTTGATCTTGTTTGTTTTATTGGGTTTAGTTTTTGTCTTTCACCCCACTCTTGATATAGATGCAAATGTTTATCATTTACCACTTGCCTTAATTATGAATAAAGTAAATTGGTATCCTGGTGTAATAAATTTTAATGCGCACGCAGGGGTTTCAAATGGATCAAGCGTTATTGCAAGTTTATTTACTTCCACAATGGGCGAGGGCGGGGAAAGTATTGGAAACCTAATAATATGGTTTATTATGGGCGTTTCAATTTATTGTATTGGGTTAAAAATAAAACTTAATCAACTTATTGCGTTTGGTGTTGCCGTTATGGTTTTATTTACGCCAGATATGTTTTGGCAAGCTTTCAATATGGGCAATGATTTACCGGCAAGCTGTTTTATTTTTTTAGGTTTTTGGTGCTGGAAAGAAGACAATATTGATGATGCTGGTTTGTTTTTTGCTTTAAGTTCTATTTTTAAGCTACCAGGGCTTGTAGTCTTTGGGGTTTGGTTTGTATTCGTAATATTTACAAAACAATTTTCTTTTAATTTTAAAACAATAATTTCAGGACTTTTAGTTTTATTGTTTTTATTCAGACAGTGGGTGGGGACTGGAAACCCATTTTTTCCAGCGGGCGTTTTTTTACCCCAACCAGAGTGGGCCCTGCCTGTTGAGTTGCAAGAGTGGATAAAAGAAAAGAGCATTAGAAATTGGAGTGGCGTTGATAGAAGTGCTCAAGGTATTTTTAGATTTATATTCGATTTTATTTTTAATCCAAAAAAAATAAACTCAAGCTATTGGTTTACACCAGTGTTTTTTTTGGTTTGGGCCGGGTGCTTGTGGTTATTAATTAAGAAAAAAATAAAGTTTGTATTAACTAAAAACACAAGTGGAATAATTTGTGCAGCCTTTGTTCTATTTGCGGTTTGGTTTTATGGCTCTCCACTTTTTAGATTTATTACAGGAATATTTATTTTTTTAACGATGGTGGGAATTGCTAAAATTAACTTATCAGGTACAATGTTGATTAAAAAAACCGTATCAGTTGTTTTATTACTTAATGTTTTGGCTTTTTTAGGTAACAGTACTAAACACGTATGGGGCAAGTTTATTCCAACATTTGGAAAAACATTTATTGAAAGTTCAGAATATCTGCCGTTTAGCCCCGCAGAGTCTATTGCTGAAAATACACTTAAAAATGGTGAAAAATGGTATTTATCAAGTGGTACTAGCTGCGGGTGGATAAAACCCCCATGCCTTGGATACTGGGCGGTTGGTGACAAGGAAAAATTGGCCGAGAAAATTATTAAAAAAATGGGAAATTAATTTGTTATTAAACCACCATTTTTGAATGATGATTTTAAATAAAATCCAAGCCCAATTAGTAAGTATATCCATAAAAATATTGAATGATTAAGAACTGGCCACGGATAATCAACAAGTCCTAAAATAAATATTGTAGTCAAACCTGCAAAAATTGATGAACCAAAATATGTTTTTTCCCTCCACGCACCAATAAGAGCAAGTATCCAAAGAAGAAAGTGTACTGAACCCCATATCCAACCGCGTTCCCTATATTCTTGAATAATTAAATTATGGGCATGCCCAAAGTGTATCATATGAACCAGTTTGCCGTTTTTATCAATATCACTGGTTTCAGCTTCAAAATCCTCAAAAAAATAACAAGCATTTCCCGTGGGGTTTTTTGCTATTAGTTTAAGTGACCAGCTTGCCATTTGGTAGCGGTAATATATATTTTTTCGTGCAAGAACACTGCCGGGGCTATTATCGCTCCAATTGATGGTACTTAAAATTCTGGTTTTAATAATATCTTTTGGGGCAAGAAGTAATGTAAGTAAAACTACAGGAGCAAAACCGGCGGAAGAAAATATAATTATTTTGCGGTTTTTAAGTTTAATAAATTGATGAATTGAAAAAACAAGCCATCCACAAAAAGCACCAAGAAGTGGGCCCCTTTGTGTTGTGGCAAGAATACTTGCGTGTGAGATAATGATTAAAGAAAATATTATGTATAAATAATATTTTCTTTTGCCGGAGCCTTTTTCGTTTTTTAAATAAAAATAGGCTAAAAAAAGCCATGGAATCCATGCAAGTAATTTTGCAAAAGATTGCCTTCCCCAAATGCCTGTAAGAACCCTTTTGCCAATATCTGTAAAATCAACGTCCGTTGTGTGCGGATCAAATATGTTAGCGTATAGCCAATCTGTAGTTTGTGGAGTAATATAGTCAACAAAACCGGACCCTAAAAGAATAAGACCCCAAAAAAATAATACATA
>CAZQUK010000125.1:0-5352 GCA_964596435.1 uncultured Oligoflexia bacterium | reverse complement strand
CATATTTTTTATGATTTGAAGGTAGCAATAAAAAACTAGCGGCACTGATTGCACCAAGGATGACTACGGCCCATTCACGCATTAAACCCGTTTGAAACTGACACGGAACTCCTGCAATTATTGTTGTTATTGTAAAAATAATTAGGCTTATTAATACCCATTTTGTTAGTTTTCTTGGTAATTCGTACCTTTTTTGCCAAAGATAATATAAAAGAATGGGTGCGCCCAATTTCAGCGGATTAATTGGGCCTATGTATTCTGATAGGGGAATAATTTTATGTAATCCCTGCGATAGGGCTGTTAATGAAGGTAAAAGCCCTAAGATTAGAATTATTGAAACTAGAATACGCATATACTATGTAGTTAACGCATCAAAGAAACTTTTGAAAGATCATTGACATTAAAACCTTAAAGAGAGTAACTTTTTTGCGAAAACCCTTTATGATTGGATAAACTTTTATGAAAAAAGCTTTTATTACAGGTATTACTGGCCAGGATGGTTCGTATTTAGCGGAGTTACTTTTACAAAAGGACTATGAGGTACATGGCCTTATAAGGCGCGCTAGCACGTTTAATACTGGAAGGGTTGACCATATTTATAGGGATCCTCATCTTGAGGGAACCAGATTTTTTTTACATTATGGCGATTTATCTGATTCCACAGTAATTAGCCGCCTGCTTCAAAAAATAGGACCTGATGAAATTTACAACCTTGGTGCACAGAGTCACGTTAGGGTTAGTTTTGATATCCCGGAATACACAACAGATATTGCGGCTACAGGCACAATAAGGTTGCTTGACGCTATAAGAGAGACAGGAATTAAAACCAGATACTATCAGGCATCAAGCTCTGAAATGTTTGGCAAGGTTATGGAAATTCCTCAAAAAGAAACAACACCGTTTTATCCACGCTCTCCATATGCTTGCGCAAAAGTTTTTGGGTACTGGGCAACAATTAATTACCGTGAGGCTTATGGAATTCATGCTTCAAACGGCATTCTTTTTAATCATGAATCTCCAAGGCGTGGTGAGACATTTGTAACCAGAAAGATCACACAGGCTCTTGCAAGAATATTAAATGGGAAACAAAAAAAATTATATTTAGGAAACCTTGATGCAAAAAGAGATTGGGGGTTTGCAGGCGACTATGTAGAGGCTATGTGGTTAATGGTTCAGCATAAAGCCCCGGATGATTATGTTATAGCAACAGGTGAGAATCATTCTGTCCAGGAATTTTTAGATGAAGCTTTTAAGCTTGTAGGACGGGATCCTCGCGATTTTGTTGAAATTGATAAAAGATATTTTCGTCCAACAGAAGTTGATGAACTAATAGGGGACGCTAGCAAAGCAAAAAACATACTTAATTGGAAGCCAAAACTTGGTTTTAAGGGCCTAGTTAAATTAATGGTTGCTGAAGATATTAAAGAAGAAGGCATGGACCCACAGAAATATATTAAGTTTTAATTTAAGGGGTCGGGCCCTTTTTTACTTTTAGAAGTCCCACCAGCGTCATTTTAAGAAGTGTTAGTCCGTCACGGAATCTGCGAATGTTGGTGGAACCATAAGTTCTATCCCTATAGCGTATTGGAATATCTATAATACCAAGGCCTAAAATTGCTGCCGGAAAAATTATTTCAAAATCACCAAAAGGGTCAAAATCTCCAAAATCATCTCGCCATCTTTTCATACGTTCATAATCGTGCCTGGTCATAAGTTTTGTTCCACAAAGAGAATCACCAAGTTTTGTATCAAGTACAAAACTTAAAACTTTTGCAAAAAAATTATTTGCAAGCCAGTTTAAAAAACGCATGGCTTGGCCTTCCATTGGGTAAACAAGCCTTGAGCCGTTAATAAAATCAGCAAGCCCCGAAGTATAAGCATCGTAATACCTTGTTAACATTTCAGGCGGCATAGTAAGGTCTGCATCTAAGATAGTTAAAAGATCACATTCGGATTTTGAAAACCCAAAACGAACAGCATCACCTTTGCCTTTTCCTGGTTGCTTGAAAATTTTAATATTAAATTTTGTTTTGTATTCGTTTTCAACTCTTTGGATTTCCGCCCAAGTGTCGTCAGTAGAATTACCTTCAACATAAATTATTTCAGTTTTACAACCAAAATCTGGCATTCTATTAAGGGCATTTTCAATATTGCCTTTTTCATTTCTGGCAGGAATTAATATTGTTAAAGATGGTTTTTCTTTGTCAGGAACTATGGGCCTTAGGGTTACAACCGTTGTAAGGGCCATTTCGCGCACTATTGGAATGATTGTACAAAAAGAATTTATGATGTTTCCAAGTCCACCTAGTTTCCACGGAAAATATGCAGTTGGACGAAACCGCACAATTTCAAAACCTGAAAGTTTTGAAATGTTATCAAGGTCTGTTCTGGTTAAAAAAGTTGTTGGAGTATTACCATTTAATATTTTAAAGTGATGAGTTACTCTGTAAAGCCACGCAAGATATGAATTGTAGGCTATTATAATAATTCTTGAGGTTCTTGAAAGTTTTGGTTTAAGAGATGTTAGAATTCCTTGAATGTCGTGATTGTGGTTTAGGGTCCCATTTAGTAAAATTGCGGTTCTTTGAGCCTTTTCGGCAGCCAAATTTGGAAACTCATCAAGTGTGTATACAGTGTTTTTTAATTTACAATCAATATAACCCAAGAGCAAACCATTATCATGATCAAGGGGCGCAAATTGAATGACCTTATCAAAGTATCTTGAAATATTTGATACTTCTTTTGCAATAATTTTATGAATATAAATTCGCCAGGATTTACTGGAAAGGATTCTTAAATTATTGTCTGACATAGTTATTATTTTCAAAAACCCTATTTTCAATTGCCCAGTTATAGGCGTCTTGAATGCCATCAATAAGAGATATTTTAGGCTCCCATCCAAGCGTTTTTATGCGGTTAATATCAAAAACGCGCCTTGGTGGACCATCGGGTTTTGTTTTATCAAGTTTTATCACTCCCTTAAAACCTGTAGCTTTTTTTATGATTTTAGCAAGCTCAAGTGTGGTTATATCATTACCGGTACCAACATTTATGGTTTGTGATTCTTCGTATTTATCCATTAAGATAAGGAGTGCATCAGCCAGATCATCAACGTGCAAAAATTCCCTTTTGGGTGTACCCGTACCCCAAATAACAACTTCTGGAGAGTTTGATATTTTAGCTTCATGAAAACGCCTTAGCATCCCTGGTATGACGTGTGAATAAATGGGGTGAAAATTATCATTCGGTCCATAAAGATTGGTGGGCATTGCTGATATGAAGCGCTTACCATATTGTTTTTTGACCTTTTCGCACAGCATTAGGCCTGCGATTTTTGCAATAGCGTAGCCTTCGTTGGTGGGCTCAAGTGCCCCAGTCATTAAATACTCTTCTTTTAGTGGTTGTGGGGCAAGTCTTGGGTAAATGCATGCACTGCCTAAGAACAATAACTTTGTAACATTATACTTTGCTGCTGCATGAATAACGTTACAAGCAATCATAAGATTTTCGTACAAAAAATCAGCCTGTTGTGTATTGTTTGCAACAATGCCACCAACCTTTGCAGCAGCAATAAGAACATACTCAATGTTTTGTGAAGCAAAAAAATCATTCACTTCTTTTTGATTAAGAAGATCAAGCTCAAGTTTGGACCTAGTTATAACGTTAACATATCCTTGAGATTTTAATTTTCTTACAATTGCAGATCCAACAAGACCCCTATGACCTGCAACAAATATTTTGCTGTTTTTGGGTATCGTACTATTCATAAGTTTCGCTGTGTGTTCTTCCTTAAAAAAACAATCCAGATGATTTTTCATCATAACAAAACAGATGTGTCAATAGACTAGCATAAAAACCTTGTATGTAATCAGGTCAGTCAATTTTCGAATATTGCTTGTAAAGGCTTCTTCGTTAAGTTATAGAAATAAAACGAAAAAATTTATTTATAGGAGCAAGAATGCCTAAAATCAACCAACAAGAGGACTGTGATTGTTGTGGTCGTCAAAAACGAAAGATATTTATTATTTTACCGGCCTTTAATGAAGAAGAAAACCTAAAACTTTTACTTGAACGAATCGCCTCGGCCATGGAGGAGGAGCTGCTTTCTTATGAAGTAATAGTTGTTGATGATGGCAGTACAGATGAAACATTTAAAATTGCTCAAGAGTGCTCAAAAAGTATTCAAATGCGAGTTGAGCGGCATGGAAAAAATATGGGGCTTGGAGAGACCATAAGAGATGGTCTTTGGTTTGTTGTAAATGACTGTTCCGATGATGACATTGTGGTGGTTATGGATGCCGATAATACACATACTCCGGGGTTGATAGTCAGTATGGTTCGATCGATCAAAGAAGGATGTGATGTGGTTATTGCTTCTCGATATCAAAAAGGCTCATTTGTGCGTGGGTTAGTGTGGAACAGGCTTTTACTAAGTTATATTGCAAGCATACTTTTTAGAGTGGTTTTCCACATTAAAGGAGTGCGAGATTATACAAGTGGTTTTAGGGCTTATCGTGGCGTTATATTAAAACAGGCTTTTGAACAGTATGGGGATTCATTTGTAAGTGAAGAGGGCTTTCAGTGTATGGTTGATATCTTGCTTAAGCTCTATAAAATGGATGTTATTTTTCGAGAAGTTCCATTAATACTGCGCTATGATATGAAAGGTGGCGCGAGCAAGATGAACATTGGGCGGACTATTTGGAAAACTTTACTCTTAATGATAAAGCGTCGGGTTGGCATAAGATAACTTTATGGAGATAAAGGTCAAACAAACAAATACAGATGTCTTACAGTCGGAAGAAGAAAAAATAAAAGCAACGTGGTCTGCACTTTGGCAATCAAAAAATGAAATTATTGACGATTGGGATTCTTTGTCTGAACTTATATTAACTTCACTTGTTAGTGAGATAGGATTCTTGCGAGGGAAAAATATTCTTGAGGCAGGGTGTGGGTCTGGAAGAATTTCTGCAAGGTTGGCAAGTTTGGAGGCATATGTATCGTGTTTGGATATTGCACAAGAAGCCCTTGAAATTTCAAAATTACAATTCAAAAATTTAACAAAGGCGCGTTTTATTTTGGGTTCAATTCTTTCCCTTCCAACGGATTATAAATATGATATAATATGGAATTCGGGGGTCCTTGAACATTTTAACAAGTATGATCAGAAACACTCACTTGATCAATTTTTAGAGGCTTTAAATCCGGAAGGAAAACTTGTTATTTATACGCCGTATTCAAAATCTCCAATTTACAGAATTGTAAAATATATCCTTGAAAAAACAAATAAGTGGCCATTTGGAAGAGAAGTACCGGTTGCATCACTTTTTGATGTTGTTCCTGCGCGGGGCA
>CAZQUK010000124.1:5098-9644 GCA_964596435.1 uncultured Oligoflexia bacterium | reverse complement strand
ATTCTAAACTCACATGCTTAAAAAATGGGGTATAAAAATAAATTGGCATTTCTTGTCCTAATATTGGTTCTTTATGATTAAAAACTGATTCAGTTATATCTTTATCAAGATTTTCAATTTTGTCACGACCATGATATATAACATTTAGAAGTTCATTTGTTCTAATAGGATATGGAGCAGAATGAAACATATCTCTGGGTACAATACATGCTTCACTATTTAGCATTTCCCAATGATACCAGTACGCTACCCTGGGGGGTGCCAAACAATTCCTGTTCTCGGGAACAATAATCTTTTTTTGCTGTACTGGATATGGTTTAGCAACTTTAAAAAACAGATCCTTTTGATACAAAACAAGTTGCACCACAATAAAGGTAATTATTAAAACAGAACCAAGTATTCCTATCCAATGATTTTTTTTACTGAATAATCCAGAAATTAGCTTTAAAAATAAAACAACAATGACTAAACCAATTGCCGCAAATACTTTGTAATCTGTAATAATAGCATCTTTGAAATCCTTCATCATCAAAAAGTCAACATACATTATTCCATAACATAAAATCGCATACAATACTGAAACCACAGCGGATATTATAATAAGTTTTTTGTTTTTTTCTTCACTTTCTAATATCTTAAAAAAGTAAAAATAGCCAATTCCAGCAAAAACAATCATAAATGGAAGCAAATAACTTAAAAGAAATATTGTATGTCGTGCATGTTTTAAAATTGGAATAATTTGAAAAAAAGGATAAAATACTGAAAAATGTCCCCTACTGAAAATCAAAAAAACAATCAACACCCCTGTTAAAAGTATTGGCCATTTAATCTTTTTTTTCATATATCCAACAACAAAGCCAAAAACCGAAAAAAAACCAATAAATGGTCCCGCATAATTCCATACATGATTTGGAACTGATGTTTGCCTATCAAAAAACAAAGCCAAGATATCATTTAAATAGACAGCATGACCCAAGTAATGTTCTTTAAGTTTGGTAAGGTTTTGTTCAAAACCCATTTCAGGACCAATACCAAATCCTCTCCCTGGGTGAACAATGTCGTTTAAACTAAAATATTCAAGAATCATTGGACCCATGGCTCCTAAAAGCACCAAGATTCCAAGAATCATTATAAAAATACTAGGAGGGGTTTTAAAATGTTCGGATACAAATTTTAAATCCTCTTTTTCAGTTAAGATATAAAAAGCAATAAACGCAAGAATTCCAATTACAGGACCATTTGGAATATATTGAACAACACAAAAACCCCCAGTAAACATTGCAAGCAAAAAAAATATTGAACTTTTTGTTTTCAAATACATAAAAACAAAAACAATAAAGAAAGGGAAATAAAAGATCCATTTGCCCACTTCTTCAATTAGTGATGAAACCAATAAATTACTAAATATTGTTGAAACAAAAGCAAATATTGCCGCAGATTTATTTTTTGTAATTACAAGCACAAGCAACCACATCCCAAATGAAATACCCGTTACCTGGAAAAGTTTTATTACATTACTAATTGAATGTTCGTTTAAAGCAAAAGGTGAAATTGAATTTAACCAGTAAAAAACATGAAAGACAGGATAATAGGCCGCCCCATAAGGAATACCAAGATTTACAAAAGGATTCCAAGTGGAAAAATACTCACTTAATGTGAGTGTTTTCATAATTTCTCTAAATTCAAGCACCTTTAGAGCAAAGGCCGAATCCATAAATGACACACTTAGTTCACCCAAAACATAAGGCCGATAAAGAAAATAAATCCAACATATACAAAACAGAATGAAGATAACGCTTTTAATATCTTTTGAAATTCTCCACGCTAGCCATGGCCAGAATAAAACAGAAAAAATAATTTGGAACATTAAGTATTTTTCGCTAACCCTTAATCATCTCTGGAAACACTTCCTTATTATTTTTCTTTTCATATTCTTTAACAGCACCTTTAAATTCATCAAGGCTTACATGCATTTTGTTTTCTAGTATAGGGTAGTATATTTCCATGAAATCTTTATCCATGGTTAAAAAACAAGGATTATATTTGCCTCCAAATGGTGACTCCTTAAGTGCACGTTTTCTTATTTCAGAAAGTGGTTCCTCTAAAACATTTCCCATATAAATATGCATATTGGCACAGTTCATAACGTCACCATAAGGTGTTAGATTAAACATTTCTTTTGTACCTGGACACCCTAAGCCACCATAATTATATTTCAAGTCACCTTCATGATGAATGTGCACATAAGCGTATGGTTCACTTATTTTTTTATAGGCTGAAAAATCTTCATCATCCAACATTGAATCTTTATCTTTAAACTCACCAACACCTTTTGCATAAAGGACATTCAGCATTATTTGATTATTTTCAGCAAATTCAAACAATTTAATTAACCCATCTGTATATAAGTTACCTTTATGAACAACAGTATTTATTAATGGTTTAATTCCATAGCGTCTTGCAATCATGATGTTATCAACAACTCTGTCGAAACATCCTTTTTTTCTTCTAAAAAGGTCATGCAATTCAGGAATACCGCTATCTAAACTGAAATTAATTGTATCTACACCTAAGTCTGCACAAAGTTTTAATTTTTCTTCATTTAACATATAGCCGTTAGTAGAAATAATTACATGATTATACTTAGGCTTAAATGCTTTGATAACTTCAGGCCAATTCTTCTTAATAAGTGGCTCACCACCTTCAAGACCAAATGTTGTTGCCCCCATCTTCATTGCTTCTTTGACAATTCTTTTATAATCAGATGGTTCTAATTCACGTCTTTTATCCGTCTCAACTATTCTTGAGCACAAACAATGTATGCAACTAAAATTACAATCGAAGGTTATAGCAAACTCAATGCCTCTAAATACATATTTCCTTAGCCCCAGCGCTCTATACAGGCTCGATAAAAACATGTTTCTTGCAAGCCTAAACGGATAAAATGGTTTTTTCCAATGCACTCCATAAACAAAACGCAGTTTCCATCTGGAAATAAACTTCTTTAATGGTTTTACTTCTCTTATGCTTAGAATTTCTTTTCGATTTGATTGATTAACAGTTTCTTTAAGTATTTTTCTGACTTTTTCTCTTTCTTCTTCAGTCTTATAAAGTTTTTTAATATCATCTTCATATGTCACAAAAACAGAATCTTTTGGGCCTTGTCTTGACATAGTGACGCCGGTATTCACTTCTTTACTTTTATTGCTGTTTTCAGCATTGTTCAATTGGTTATCCATTTGATTTCTCCTCTTTTTTATTTCTTTCTGGCAAAGGCCAGTGGCTTTACCACAACAATATTTAAAAATTCAAATATTTTTTTAAAAACCATATTTTTTGTTCCATATACACGCATAAAGGCAAGATAGTAAATAAATAACTGTTTAAAAACAAATCTGAACGGAAGCTTTACGCCAATAGCTCCAAGTACCGATTCTGCAATTAACTCATCCCTATAATGATAAAGTTTCTTTTCTGGAATATCGGTCATATTTACTAGGTAATCAGCACTCAAGTCTACTTTAGATAATTGATTCAAATATTCTTCCATGTCAGGAATCTTATCGCGTATCATGTCGAATAGTTTTGTTTCTGGGAAAGCTGTTGCAAAAAAAGCAGAATAAATAAGACCATTTTTTAAAACGAATTCTCTTGTCTCTTTAATGGTTTCTTCTGTTTCACCATAATATCCAAACATAAAACCAAAATTCACAGTCATTTTGGATTTTTTTAGAATGTCTATGTTTTGTTGATATTTTTTAAGATCTAGTCGTTTATCAATTATGCCTGCGACCGTTGGTGAGGGTGATTCAATACCGATACAAAGATATTTACAACCAGATTTTTCAAGGAGCCCAATCACTTCTTCATTTAAACAATCCAAACGAGTAGAACACGAAAAAGAAAGATTTCTTTCTTGCAAACATGCACAAACTTCTCGCATTCTATTTTTGCTTACAGTGAAAATGTCATCGTTAAAAGTAACATGCTCTAATTTATAGTTTTTAATTAAGAAATCTAGAAACCTTCCTATAACTGATACATCATAATATCGCATCTTATTGTATTGACCTTTTGAAAAATTACAAAATGTACATCCAAATGGACAACCACGAGAAGAAAGTAAATTTATTGAGCGTAAATTAGGAGACTGCACTGTCCCTCTTGAAACATACTTAGAAAAATCAATATTATTTAATGGGAAGTAATAATCTGATATATTTCTAATTAAATCTGTTTCTCCATTAGATACCAATTCACTCTTAGTGTTCAAAAAGGATAAACCCTTAACTTCATTTGGGTCAATCTCGTTTGAAATCAACTTTAGCAAACCTATTATTGCCTCTTCACCCTCTCCTCGCATCAGATAATCAACTCCAATATTATTAAAAATAAACTTAGGCTCAAGAACAGAAATTTTACCACCAAGTACAATTGGCACTCTGGGAAATTTTCCTTTAAGTTTTTTTACTATTTCTTTGGCATTAGGAAATGATGTTAATAAAGCTGTAATTGCAATTAAATCTGGAAGTTCATCTTTTTCAAT
>CAZQUK010000124.1:0-5088 GCA_964596435.1 uncultured Oligoflexia bacterium | reverse complement strand
ACCCTCATCCAGTCACGATGTAAGTCGTAAAAAGAATAATCTATGCCGTTTTTTTCCAACGATGCCGCTACATGCCCAATGCCAAGAGGGAAAAACCTATAGGCTCTAATTGTCATTTTTGGATGGATTAATACAACTTTCATCAATCTTTTCCTAATCGCGAAAATTTATAACAAATATTTTTTTAATGAAAGCATATAATATCAAGTAACACTTGATGAATGCTAGATGCCCATAAGCTTACGCACCGCATAAAAAACGGTTTCTTCCACAACATCAGGAAGTACGTTATATTTTTTATCTTTACCGGCAAGCCCGGTTTTTACTAATATGGTTTTTACCCCAGCATTCCTGCCAGCTTGTATATCAACTGTTGAGTCACCAATCACATAAGAACTTTCAAGTTCAATGTTATATTCCTCGACTGCCTTAATGAACATCCCTATAGAAGGTTTCCTACAATCACATTTTATTTTGTATTCTAGCCGTTCACCCTTAAACCCAATGTCAGGGTGATGCGGACAAAAATAAATCCTATCCAAATAGACACCTTCACGTCCAAGTAAAGTCTCTAATTTATTATGGATATTTTTTAAATCATCAATTCCACACTCTCCTCGGGCTACAACTGGCTGATTTGTAACAAGAATTGCTAAATACTCAGATTTATTCAAAAGCCCAATCGCTTCAAAAACTCCAGGTAATAACAAAAAATGTTCCGTATGTGAAATGTACCCAACTTCAACGTTGATAACTCCATCACGATCAAGAAATACTGCTTTCCGCTTGTTTTTTTTATTGAGCCTTCTAACCTTTCCAGAACTTATATCATTTTCAGCTAATGTGAGTCTTTCTGGTATGCCAACATCTTTTAAATATTCTGCAGAATAATACGCATTTAAAGATTCATTTTGGTCAACAATTTTTGGAAAAATATCCTTTCCAAAGTCCAAGTTTCTATTTGCTTCAATATATTTAAACACCCTTGGGTTTAAAATATAAACCCCACCATTTACAAGGTTTTGATAATATTTATTCTCTTTATGTGGCTTTGAGTAAAACTTAGATATTAAATTATTATTATCAATCTCTAAAAGATCACTATCATAAGGATGGTCATTAGGATGTACCAGTAATGTCCCTAAACCACCTCTTTTTTGATGAAAGTTGATCATTGATTCTAAATCAATATTTAAAATCAAATCACCATATAAAACAATAAATTCATTTGTTAACCTGTTCTCAATTTGTTTTAAACAACCAGCAGTTCCAAGAGGCGTCTGTTCCTTAATACATTCAATATTAAGACCCCACCTGCTTCCATTACCTACAAATTTTTCAATTGTTTCAGACAAATAACCGGTCATTATTATAATATTTGAAATATTATTTTCTGTTGCAAATTCTATTTGATGCTCAAGTATTGGTTTTCCAGCCACTTCTATCATTGGTTTTGGAAGATGTTTTGATAACGAAGCAAGGCGAGTACCTTTTCCTCCCGCCAAAATTATGAGTTCCATTGTCTCTCCCAAATAAATTCTTTCAACATACCAAAGGGATAAAATATATGTATAACAATAAATACTTTTGTAATTGAGGTAAAGTAATCTAAACGTTTTTCCCTTAAAGCCAAGCTCAAACTATATATTGCAATAATTGGAAAATATAACAAAGGAATATAAAAAATCTTAAATAAAAATGCAAAAGGAACCAAAAACATTGAAATCAAAAATAACATTGGGATTAAATAATAAATGTTCCACATTAATAACCCGTGTTTTTTTAATAATTTTGCCCTGGCTCTTCCATATTTTTTCATATTTTTGGCCCAAGATTCGGCTGTTTGGCGATATTTATGAAAAACGTTAGAATTAGATAAATAAACAAGCACAAAACCAGCCTGCCTCAATCTAAAATTCATATCTGCATCTTCACCATCTGATAAAAAACGCTCATCAAAATTTCCTACTTCTAGAATTTTTTCCTTATCATAAAGCACATTTAATGTAGCAAGTGATTCGACTGTCCTGTCATCATTAAACTTTCTGCCCTGGACAGACCCCATACTCCCCAGAAATGTATTAAGAGCTACTGTTAAGGCCTCTAAAAAAGTATTTGCATCATTTGGGCTTGTGTTACCTCCACCAACCGCAACAAGATTTTTATAATTTTCTGAATATTCTTCAAATCCCAAGGTAAGGACACTAATCCAGTCATTAGGAACTTCGCAATCCGCATCAGTAAAAGCAACATAATCGTATTTTGCATTTTCAATTGCAACTTTTCTTGCTAAGGCAGTGCCTTTTCGTGGTTCAATTATCATTCTTAGATTGGAGTAGTTTTTTTTATATTCTGTTACCAGTTTTTCAGTATTATCTTTAGACCCACCATCAACAATTAAAACCTCATAGTCTTCCTTCGAATAAGATATTCCAAAAATAGAATCTAAGCACTGTTTAAGATTATGAGCTTCATTAAGACATACAACTGCTATCGTTACCTTCACTGTAATAGCCTCTGTTTTAAGACGTTTGAAAAATAATTTACCCCGGCTTTAAGACTTCTAATTCCCTCTGAAGGAGATACAAGTAACTGCAAACTCTTTTTAACTAAATATCTTGGTCTCAAATGATAACGTCTATATGCTTTATTGCAAAACTCTACCAGTTCTTCTTTTGAAATATTTGGTGTGCTTAAGACACAATTATGATTTCCATCATCATCAATCCATTTATTGAAATCTTCAGTAACTAAATAATTATTTTCTTTGGCCCACTTATAACACTCCGTTCCTGGGTACGGAAACAATGGATAAAACTGAAAACTGTCACAATTTAGTTGTATTGCAAATTGGAAACTCTCTTCCATAGTTTGCTTTGTTTCCCCAGGATTTCCAACAATAATACAACCATGAACTAATAACCCGACTTTTCTTGCGTTTTTTTCAAACTCTAAAGACTGTCTTTTACAAATACCCTTATGCATATCTTTAAGAAGATTATCATTACCAGTTTCAAAACCAACAGTTAGTAGGCGACACCCGGCACGCTTCATCCACTTCATTGTTTCATAATCAAGGTCTGATCTAACATTTGCGTAAAACTTGATTTTAATATTTTTCTCAACAAGAAGTTTACAAATCTCTATTGTTCTTTTCTTATTAGCTGTAAAAGTATCATCTTCAATGCCAATTTCTTTAACTTCCGGAAAAGTTTCTTTTACATATTTAAATTCGGAAACAACATTTTCTGCAGAACGCAACCTATACCTACGACTATGAAATGTTTGAGGGTAAACACAAAAGAAACACTTAAATGGACAACCGCGACCCGTGATAATCATAACCATTGGAAACTCAGCCGCCGCAAAAAAATAATCTTTAGTATTAAGATATTTTTTATAAACCTTAGTGATAAAAGGCAAACTGTCTAAATCATCAATGAGATCATATTCTCCACCAAAAACAAATGTCCCTTCAGGAGATCTAAGGTAAAGCCCCTTTAAGGAATAAATATCACCTTTACTTTCAAGCGTTTTTGCTAAATCTCTAATGATGTAATCATATTCACGAACTGCAACAGCATTAATCATTGCAGATTGTCCCAAGGTCCATTCTGGTAAGGCTGAAACATGCGTACCGACTAAAACGGTAAAAGATTGTGGACACATGACCTTCAATACCTCAAGGACAAAAATATCATTATGAATACTGGGGGTTGAAGTTTCAATAACAATCAAATCAGGCATAAATTCTTTAACTAATCCTTCGATATCAACCAGTGATTTTTTTGATGCAATAGCATCAACTAACTTCACTTCAAAACCAGCCTGATCCAAAACCCCAGCGCAATAGCAAAGCCAAATTGGGTAATACAAAGTCCTACCCTTAGAAACAGCGGGGCTTCTTGATGATCTGGAAAAGTATTCCTTAAAAGGAGGGTTTAATAAAAGAATTTTCATAATAAAAACAATAAGTTTTTAATATATTTTTATAAAAAACTCAATTTCTAAAAAAATGATAGTTAAACTGATAATTAATCTTTAATATTGCCAAACCCAAAAAGACAGAATAACAATAAATGAGTAAAAAGTCCTAAACCTATAACTAGCTGAAAAACAATGATAATCACAAGAACTCCATTTAGAATTAGTTTTGCAGGTGGTGGCTCAGACCTAAAAGAATTCTACTTGCAAGAAGAAGGATGTGTTTTATCAACGGCAATAGATAAATACATGTATGTTGCAGTGCACCCATATTTTGAGTTAGGAAAAACTTTCATAAAGTACTCAAGTACTGAGATTGTAAATCATATTTCTGAAATAAAACACCCCGTTGTAAGAACAGTTTTAACTGATCTTGATATTACTGGAGTTGACATTACAAGCATTGCCGATATTCCAGCGGGCACAGGTCTTGGTTCCTCATCATCTTACACAGTTGGACTTTTACATGCACTTTTTGCATACAAAGGGCAATTCATTTCTAAAGAAAAACTCGCAGAAATGGCTTGTGATGTTGAAATAAATAAACTCAAGGAACCAATTGGAAAGCAGGATCAATATGCGGGAGCTTTTGGCGGATTGAACTTTATTAAATTTAAAATTGATGGCTCAGTAGAGGTAACACCAATTTTACTTTCCCAGACACTTAGAAAAACTTTAGAAAATAATCTAATACTTTTCTATTTGGACTCCAGCAGATCTGCCAGCAATATTTTAAAAACACAAAGTCTAAATATTGCAACTAATACCGAACAAAGAGCGCGCATGAAACGAATTAAAGATCTTTCAATAAAACTTTATGATTCATTAAACAACTCTAACCTTGATGATTTTGCCAGTATTTTACATGAAGGTTGGATGTTAAAAAAAGAAATGGCTATAGGCATTACCGATGAGAATATTGATAATTTTTATCAAAAAGCTATTTCAAATGGTGCAAAGGGAGGAAAACTCCTGGGCGCGGGAGGTGCCGGCTTCTTATTGTTCTATTGTGAAAAAGCGGAACAAGAAAAACTAATAAAATCGATGAAACCTCTTAGACATTTTAACTTTGGATTTGACACCGAAGGAACTCATATTATTTAT
>CAZQUK010000123.1:0-9664 GCA_964596435.1 uncultured Oligoflexia bacterium | reverse complement strand
ATGAATTTTAGATTAAAATCATTTTGTAGTGGGGAAAAACGAGGTCAAATTCAGGGTTATAATCTGTTAGGAATTGATTTGTCGGAATCAATGCTTAATAAAGCAAAAGAAAAAGCATTGGGATTAAATCTTAAAATAGATTTTCAAAAACATGATGCAAGGGAATTGCCATTTGAAAATGAATTTGATGTTGTGATTATGCTTTGTGAAGGTGGTTTTTCTTTAATGGAAACAGACGAAATGAATTATGAGATATTAAAAAATGCAACAAAGGCATTAAAGCAAAGAGGAAAATTCATTTTTACATGCTTGAATGGCTTGTTTCCTTTATGTAATTCTCTTGAACAATTTTATGAATCACAAACACAAGAAGGAAACTCTACCTGTAGAAGTAATAATTTTGATTTTATGACCTTTCGAGATCATAATGTGACAGAACTTGAAGATGATTCAGGAAATAAAATAAAATTAGATTCCAATGAACGTTATTATGTACCAAGTGAAATTACTTGGATGTTAAAAGGTTTGAGCTACAGTAAAATTGATATCTTTGGAGCAAAACTGGGAGCCTATTCAAGGAATGACAAGCTGACAACTAAAGATTTTGAGATGTTGGTTGTTGCTGAGAAATAGAAATTAAAAAGGTAAATTAAAATATGCCAAAGAAAATGAAAAGAGCAACATTTAATAAATTAAAGCCATGGCCAGATTCCATATTTGATATGAAAATAACCAAGGATAAGTATCCTACTCATTTAGCTCTGACCGTATTTCTTGAAAGAAGAGCAAAAGGGAAATATGGAAGACTTGAATTAGCAAAATTTTTTATAGCACCAAAGAGAAAGCAAAAGCATTCCGATACTTTTTTTGATAGGCTATTTTCTTATAGCCTGCGCCATAAAACTTATAGAGAGATTATCGAAAAAATGAATTTTGTTGGAGTTCCAGAAGAACTTCAACAAAAATATATTAATGCTCATACTAAAGAATGTCCTATACCAACACAAGAAGAATTATTTCTTGAGGAAATTGACAATCCAGTTTTTAAAATAATTCTGAGTGATGACATAAAAAAATTGTCGTATTTCAAAACAGGAGTTCCTGAACTAACGAAAGCTGATAATAGATTTATTAAACAAAGGACGGATTCATTTGAATATAAAGATAAAAATAAATCAGATCAATTCATGAAGCTCTTGTTTGGTAGGAATATAAGTTTATGAAAAAATTAAAATTGGATCTGGAAAATATTATTAATGCAATGGAAAACCAATCTTATTTAAATGAGATATATAGCTACCTTGATACTCAAACAGGAGAAGTACTTTCAGCAGGTGCTGATATTTTTAGAATGATAGAAGATGATGCCACAGATGAGATGAAAGACTTACCTGACTGGCAACAAGATGAGATTGAAATAGCAAAAAAGATATTACAAGATGAAAATGATCGCTATATTGAAATTCCAAAACATGAAAGTTTTGAGTCTTACCGACACATGGAAATATTTGTGGAAATAATAAATGAAACTGAATTAAAAGAAAAACTTTTAATTGCGCTTGATGGAAAAGGGGCTTTCCGAAGATTTAAAAATGTATTAGAACATTATCCAGAACAACGAGAGCAGTGGTTTAAATTTAAACATGAGTTAATGGTTAATGAAGTAAGTAGATGGCTGGAAGCCTTTGATATTAGCTTTTAATTTAGACTAAGGGAAAAAAGTGGGAATTGAAATCAACGGAAAAAAACTTCATGAAATAGAGTTATACCAAGAACCTTATAATCCGGGAACTGTGGTAAGACTTCGTTATCCCAAGAGCCAAATTCGCTATAATTTAGAGCAAGGAAATGAATTTATTGATGTTCCGGCTTTTTTGGCAATTGAACTTTATAGGAGTTGTATACTATCACAAGAGCAAGATAGTCTTGTAGTAGTTAATGAAAATGGAAAACATATAGGTGACTTTTTTATTGAAAGAGTGATATATCCAAATTCTCTTGAAAATAGAGTGCAATTTATTTTAAAAAAGCAATTCTAATCCACCAATTGAATTCCGGCTTTTGACTATTTTTCATGTAGTTTTTTTAGCAATCTTAAGTAATCCTTGGTCGATTCATATACCATTGAACTAATAAAATTGGTAAATCCAGTGGCGTCTTTATTTCCAGTCTGCGATTTCTTTACAAGGGTAATATAGTCATTTCGTAAGACCGGTGGGATTATTGTTATCACATGGCCACTTTGAAATAATGCCAGATTCATAAGAAGTCTTGCGGTCCTTCCATTACCATCTACAAAGGGATGAATGTCTACAAGTTCTCTATGCAAGGTTGCTGCAAACTTTACTGGATGCAGTGTCTTTTCCATTTTTGGAATCTTCTTAATCATATTTTTCATTAGGCCTGGTACTTTTGATGGTGCTGGCGGAACATAGTCAGTGCCTGTTATTACCACAGGAACTTTTCTATATTTCCCAGCGTTCTCTTTATCAATCCTATAGTAAAATAATCTGTGAATTTCCAAAATATTTTTTTCAGAAATAGTTTTCTTTTTCGCAAGATCATAGATCATGTCATATGCTTCGCTATGGCCAGAAGCTTCATAATGGTCCTTTAAGGGCTTTCCTGCAATCGTAAGACCGTCTTCAAGAACTATCTTTGTCTCTGTCTCTGTAAGGGTGTTTCCCTCGATGGCATTACTGGAATAGGTTAGACCGATTCGGAAATATTCCTTGATTTGTTTTAAGAGGGCCTTATTGATTGGCCGGAATTCATCTATCTGCTTATTCAGTTTATCAATTTCTTTAAATTTGTTTTCGTAGGTCATTTTTTCTCCCATTAATGGTAACTAAAATCTTTAGTCTTCCATCTCATTTCTTAAATCCCAAAGTGTCTGGCCATTATAGGTCCAATATGCAGTTCCAGCCACGTTGTCTGATTTACCTTTCTTTTCTAATACTATTCCCGCTCTCTTTGAGAGAGACATGATTTCGTTTTCAAATTCAATGCTAATATCATCTACTACTTTGCATATTACTTCAGGTTCATTTACAAACGAAAGAATCGTATTCTTCTCAATGTTGACCAAGTATCCTGCCGATGTGATTTCAACTCCATATTTCGGAGTAAATGATTTCTCCATAATACTGATGCTCTCAATTCGATCCATTCTATATCGTCGTGGTTCTCTCGTTTGATGTTTTATGGCACATAAAAGAAGATTCCCCTCACTGCTTCTAGCAAGTGAATAAGGTTCAATCAGTCGTGTATCTCCATCATATCCTAGCTTGATCAGCAAGCGATTGGCCGCTGCAAATCTTATTTTTTCTAAAATTGATGTGCTAAAAGATGGTGCCAGTACCCAACCTAGCACATAATCTTTTTCTACAACATGCATATGAAGTTGTTTTTCTGTCGCAATCTCTTGAATATTTTCTTTGGTTATCATTGCTCGACCTGAATTTTATGTTTCAATGGAATCCACAACCTCCAGCGAGTATTGATGCTTTTGCCAGGTATGCTTGGATCAAGCTGTGAATACCCAAATTTAATATTTTCTCTACATTTATTTATTAGTTCATGCTCATTTGGTAAATATTTTTCAAGCAAAAACCCAAGTCTCTTATAAATAGCACTATTGCTCATCCGCTTGGCATAGTCTAGAAGAAGAGTGGGGTTCTTTTCTTTTGAATTGAAATAATTTTTTAGAAAATCTCCAGTCATTCTAATTCCACCTGCAAGGATAGGATCATTCAAACAATCAATAATCGTCTTGGTTGAATCAGAAACTTCAATTTTTGATGTGCCTATCCAGATCGACTTTGTTCCAAAAAATCTTTTAATGGAAATAGTTTTGATAAGAAATTTTATTCCCTTTATTTCAGGATTCCTTTTATGAACTTTTTTTTGAGTAAGAACAACTACGGTATTAAAAATCTGTTCAGTTAACCCCCAGTGCTCGCTGGCCGTAAAACCTGCAATATAGCATGGTGAAAAAATAGCATGTGCAATAAGACGTGGTTCTTCAGGTACAATGTCGGTTGATGTGGATTGAAGTGGGATTCGTATATAAAGGCCACGCTGAATTCTAGAAAGCCACCCTCTCTTGGCCCATGAAGATAGTAAAATAGCTGTGGCCCTAGAGTCCAGTGACAGGATTTTTGATGCGCTTTCAACTGATATAGTCCCCGGTGCTGATTTTAGTAATCTAGCTAAAAGCAATCGTCCTTTTTTTCGTAATCCGCCAATCTTTGATTCCATCGAGTATATATTTTATTCCACAGTTGCTCCAAAAGTCAAATAAATGAATAAAAGATATACTAATGTTTGTAACTTCTCAAAAACTTACGGCAAATTCGTCCCAACTCAAACACGTTGAGACTAGCACCGCAGCATACTTGAACTTATTGAGAAGTTACTAATGTTTTCCATAACTATCTGATATTGCAGGGGTTACACAACTGATTGAATTTACATGATGTCAATTTAAGAGGTTTCTTAAAAACGACATCACCATAGAAACCTGTTCCTCACTGGCGCGATTGATAAAGAGATATTGTGAAAAAAACAAAGTCGATTTTGATAAAATAAAGCACTATGATGAAACTTTCAACTCCCATGTCTGTTATGTTGTTGTCATCATTGCTTACCGTAAATCTTGTAAAGAGTTTTTCAACGTTTTCGATTTTTAGGATTTCGCTGGGGAGTTTGATTGTGGCACTTGGGATTTCGGTTTATCTGGCAAAGTCAAAAAATATTTGAGAATGGATTGCAAAGCAGCACGTAAATTGCCCCCATATCAGCACCAAAACTGCCCCCCTTGTTGGTAGAAATAACTCCTTGTGTAAATATTTAGCTTTCTAACCCATGATATTCTCTGGACACTAAATGCAAGGATATTGTATGTGAAGAAGATGGAAAATGTATTGTTCCTCTGTACAGGAAATTCTTGTCGCTCTCAAATGGCGGAAGGTTGGGGAAAGTCTCTTAAGGGAAATAAGTTCAATTTTTACTCTGCTGGAACCAAAAAGCATGGCCTCAATCCAAACGCAGTGAAAGTGATGAAAGAAGCCGGAGTCGATATTTCTGGCCATGAATCTAAAACTACAGAGGAACTTCCTGACGTGACCATGGATTATGTTTTTACAGTATGTTCTGACGCCAATGAGAATTGCCCATTTTTCCCCGAAGGAAAAATCATTCATGTAGGATTTGATGATCCTCCACGTTTAACCGCCCAAATAACAGATGTAGAAGAGGCCCTAAATATCTATAGACGCGTTAGAGATGAGGTTAAGAAATTTGTTAACAATATTGAAAAGTATATGGAGAAGTAAATCCAAGTGCGACATGAAATCCTCCACAATATATTGCAGAATTGTGAATAAGGGGCGCCATCAACAATTAAAATTATTTTTCTCTGCATTAATCAAGCTTAAAAATTGCGACAAAGCTACAGTTATTGACGTTATGGGTAAAACGCCCCACGCCACCTGGTATAACCGCCTGTTATCCTTAGCGTTTTTTAGTATAGACGCTCACCTACTCACTTGATAAGTGTATTCATAATTTATTTATATGATAGCAAGAAATAAAAAACCAGAACTCCTGGCCCCAGCAGGCGATCTTAAAAAACTTAAATTTGCTTTTGCCTATGGAGCAGACGCTGTTTATGCAGGCTTACCTTTTTGTTCACTTCGAACAAAAGAAAACAAGTTTGATATTGATACGATTAAAGAATCAATTCAATACACCAAAGCTTTGGGTAAAAAAATATATATTACTGCAAATATTTACGCACATAATTCAAGAATTGAGCAGTTTCTGGAAATAATGGACAAAGTCGTCCCCCTAAAACCAGATGCTTTTATTATGAGTGACTCTGGATTAATTCACCTTGCTAAAGCAAAGTATCCTGATCTTTGCGTGCATTTATCAACACAAGCCAATAATACAAATTGGGCGCAAGTTAAATTTTGGAAAGCACAAGGCATCTCAAGGGTGATTTTAGCGCGCGAACTTTCACTTGAAGAAATTGAGGAGATAACAACAAGAAACATTGATACAGAAACAGAAGTTTTTATTCACGGATCAATGTGTGTTTCATATTCCGGAAGATGTTTACTCTCTGATTACTTTACAAACAAAGGCTCTAACACTGGCGATTGCACACAAAGCTGCCGCTGGATATATAAATTACGAACGAAAAAAACCGCACATTTACAACAAAACAACTATCAAGCTTGTTTTGATAAGAGCGCAAATTATTCACTTTCAGAATCCAAACGTCCGGACCTCGCACTTCCAATTATTGAAGATGAATTTGGAACATATATATTAAACTCAAAAGATCTTTGTACAATAGATATACTGCCCGATATTATTCAAACAGGCGTTAACTCCTTAAAAATTGAAGGACGCAACAAAAACCTGCTTTATTTGGCAACAACTGTGAAATTATACCGTGAAGCAATTGATGCCGTTTTTGATGGAACATATACAAACAAGCTTGATAATTTTATAGAAACCATAATGACGCTTGAGCGCCGCAATTACACACATGGTTTTTATAGGGGAGTTATTAACGACAGTGTTTATTATAACGACCGCCATTTACCAACTCACGAAATAGGATGTCTTATTACTAGGCTATGTGGTGATGGAATTCTTGAAATTGATATAAAAAACAAACTTAGTGTTGGTGATGAAGTTGAATGGCTAACCCCAAAGGGGGTTAAAAAAGAGATAATAACAAAAATATTTGATAATAAAAATAATGAAATTAACGAAGTTTCAGCCGGCAACAAGTGGACCCCAAAAATTTTATCAACACTTGATTTGGATGAATTTTCAATAATGCGCATTAAAACAAATTTAAATGAAAGCAAGAACGAACCCAGAAACGATGACAAGGAATAAATAATATTTTTTTTACAAAAAATAAAAATATAATGGAAAATTTAAAAGTATTAAGAAAACCTGGGTGCCCGAAGCGAACGCTTAGAATTAACGGAGGTCTTGAAATTGGTGCAAATACGATAGAACTATTTGCAGGTCCTTGTGCCGTTGAAAACAGGGATCAGATTTTTGCAATTGCAAAAAACCTTGCAGATGTGGGTGTTAAAGTACTTCGTGGTGGCACTTACAAACTTAGGACATCTCCAAATTCATTTCAGGGCCTTGAAAAAGAAGGACTTAAACTCCTCAAAGAAGCTGCTAATGAATTCAAGCTCCTTGTAATAAGCGAAATAACAGAGGTTAATTTAATCGATCTTATGGATAAATATGTTGATATTTATCAAGTCGGATCTAGATCAATGCATAATTATTCCTTATTAAAAGAGCTTGGAAAAATTAAAAAAACTGTATTTTTAAAACGAGGCTGGTCCTCAACCATTAATGAACTTTTGTATTCTGCAGAATATATATATTCTGCTGGAAACGAAAATATTATTCTTTGTGAAAGAGGAATTAGATCTTTTGATACATCAACAAGAAACACTCTTGATTTATCAGCAATCCCCATACTCAAAGAAAAAACACAATTACCAGTGTTTGTGGACCCTAGCCATGGAACAGGGATTTCGGCACTTGTAACTCCAATGTCAATGGCGGCAATTGCAGCCGGCGCAGATGGCTTACTGATTGAAGTTCATAATAAACCAGAGCAAGCTCTGTGTGATGGCAAACAATCATTAAACTTTATTGAGTTTAAGAAATTAATTGAATCATGCACACAAATTGCAAAGGCTATAAATAAAACATTACTTACTAAAAACTAAGGATAATTATTTATGTGCTTTGAAAAGAACAAAAAAATAATTATTAATTCAAAAGCAAATTTTTATTCAGTAATTTTTACAAGGTCCACATTTTTGGAAATAGCCAAGTGCCTTGCAATTTGCACAAAGAAAGTTGCGATTGTCACCGATAGCAACATTGCAAACATATACCTAGAAAATTTTGCATGTGCATTAAAAGAACAAAACGTTGAAGTTATTGAACTAATATTTAAGGCCGGTGAAGAATCAAAGACGATTACAACCTATTCAAAGTTTTTAAA
Source organism: uncultured Oligoflexia bacterium (assembly GCA_964596435.1). Classification (GTDB taxonomy): domain Bacteria; phylum Bdellovibrionota; class UBA1018; order UBA1018; family CAZQUK01; genus CAZQUK01. Next base: position 1,602 of record CAZQUK010000123.1, on the reverse strand, counting down.
TATTCTTGCAAATAACCACTCCACGCGCGACACATACCTAATTGCATTAGGTGGCGGAATAAGCATTGATATATGTGGATTTTTAGCAGCAACATATTTGCGAGGAGTAAAATACATATCGGTCCCCACCTCACTTCTGGCAATGGCAGACGTATCTGTTGGCGGGAAAACAGGGGTAAATCTAGAGCAGGGTAAAAACCTTGTGGGCACATTTTATAATCCTGCGAAAGTTTTTATCAACAAGGATTTTCTGAATACATTACCTAGTCTTGAGTTTTTAAATGGACTCAGTGAAATAACAAAACACGCTATTATAAATGGAGGTGAGCTATTAATTATTCTTGAAACACTTCATTCTAAAAACATAAAACCGAAGGATTGGCCAATTGAGGATATTATTTATAATTCCATTAATATAAAGGCTGCAATTATTACAAATGATGAATTCGAATATGGTAAAAGAGCATGGCTTAATTATGGACACACCGTTGGCCACGGAATTGAAAAAGCCAGTAACCATAAAATACCACATGGCATTGCCATTGCTTTTGGAATGCGCGCCGAGGCATTTATTAGTCAAAAGCTTGGGCTTTTAAACAAGGAAGCTTTTTATAGAATAATAAACCTAATTGATCTTGGGTGTTTTCAAAAAGAATTATTAGATATTTCTAAAAAAGATATTTATAAATACATGTTTTCTGACAAAAAAAATAAAAACGGAAATATTATGTTTTCTTTGCCAATTAGCATTGGAAAAATGTATTCTAATAATAATAAACACACCATTTCTGCCAATGAATCTATTATTAATGAAAGTTTAGATTTGATATGCTCTGTATAACCGGCACTGAAAACACTTCTGAACTTACAATAAAAAGAGTTAATAAGTTTGCAAATTACTTAAACGAAATACGCCTTGATTTTTTGCAAAACAAACAGGAAATTAAAAATATTATCAATTGGCAATTTTCACCACTTATCACCCCCCCATCAGCATCTGCCACACCACCTCCAAACAAGCCACCACTACAAAATAAACTTATATTTACTTTAAGAACAAAAAAGCAGGGTGGATTATTTAATGGAACACAATTTGAATTTAACAAGATAATTACAAATATTTTAAGTAATTCTTCACACATTATTGATATAGATTTTTTTTCTTTTAATGAAATATCAAAAGAAAAAATTGAAAAGCTTAAAGATAGAATTATTTTAAGTTATCATAATTTTAAAGACATTCCCGAAAATATTGTTGAAATTATTTCAAAAATGGAAAAAGAAAATACAAAAATGCTAAAAGTTGCATTAAATGTAAATTCTACAAACGATTTATTTAAAGTTTTTAAATTAAAAAATTGCACTAAAAAGCCCTTGGTCTTAATTGCAATGGGAAAATATGGGCAACTAAGTAGGATATTTTATAAACAATTCGGGAGTCCATATACTTATGTTGCAGGTGGTGATAAAACCGCAGATTATCAACTAAGTATGCAAGAAGGCAGATTATATTGCAATGATTCTACAAAAATTTATGGATTAATTGGAAATGAGAGCGTTTTTTACTCACCAGGGCCAGCTTATTACAATAAATTATTTCAA
>CAZQUK010000122.1:0-9667 GCA_964596435.1 uncultured Oligoflexia bacterium | reverse complement strand
AATAGTCGATGGTACATATTCAAGTTTTCGTCCTGGAACACTAAAAGTTACAAATTCCCCACTAGATTTTGCTCTTGATGGAAAAGGATTTTTCGAGGTGAGCACACCTTACGGCATTCGCTATACTAAGCAAGGAAGCTTTAAAATAACCAAGGATGGTTTGTTAGTTAATGCCCAGGGATATCCGGTGCTTTCTTCGGAACCCGGAGGGCTGACAACCGCGCAGTCAGTCCAAGGAGCCGTTCAGTCTGTAGGCCAAGGAGGGCCTGAGACTCAAGGAGGAGTCACAGCTGGACAGGACCAGATGGGTGCGAATGCTGCGCGTTTTATTAACTTAAGAGACTTGGGTCGAAACATACATGTTACCGAGGGGGGCGATGTGTACGCGGGTGGAAATCGAATTTCAAAGTTGAGTGTTGTTGAATTTTTAGACCCAAAGAAATTAAGAAAAAATGGGGGGGTTCTGTTTGAAAATCAGGACCCCGTAAATTTTGGTGTTGGAGAAACAATGACTGTTGTGCGCCAGGGTGTTCTTGAAACATCAAACGTCAACCCCATTCAGGAAATGACAAACCTTATTAAGGCGCATCGCGGATTCGAGCAGGACTTGAAAGCTATTGGTACTTATAACGAAATGCTTGGCAAGGAAGTAAACGAGGTTGGGAAACTCTGATAATTAGGGAAAAAGATAAAAAATGATACGAGCGTTAACCACATCAGCAACTGGACTTCAGGCGCAGCAGGCCAACATCGAAAGAATATCGAACGATTTGGCCAACGTAAATACTGATGGTTACAAAAAGAGTCGAACTGAATTTTCAGATTTAATGTATGAAACAATAAAAGAACCAGGCGCTCAGGTTGGTGAGGCATCTCAAACGCCTGTTGGTATTCAAACCGGAATGGGTGTTAAGGTTGGGGCCAGCCATAAGGATTTTGAGCAGGGTCCAACAAGAATGACTTATCATCCGTGGGACCTAATGATTGAAGGAAAGGGTTTTTTTCCAATTCAACTTACTAATGGGCAAATTGGCTATACAAGACAAGGCGGTTTTAGAAGAAGTCCGCAAGGACAATTACAAACATCAAGCGGCGCGGGTCTTCTTCCACAATTTACAATCCCATCAAATGCGGTGAAAACAACGTTTTCACCAAATGGTGAAGTTAAGTGCCAAATGCCGACAGGTGAGGAGATCGTTATCGGCCAGGTTCAGTTGGCGCATTTTCAAAATGAAGAGGGTTTAATGAGCGAGGGTGCTGGTGTTTTCTTACCTTCTCAAGCAAGTGGCCCACCACTTCAGGGCATTCCCGGAGAAAACGGTATGGGTTATCTTGCTCAAGGGGCACTTGAGGGATCAAACGTTAACATAGCAAATAGCATGGTTGATATGATTTCTACACAAAGGGCATATGAGATGAACACGAGGGTTATGAGTACGGCAGATAAAATGATGGAGGCAACGATACATTTAAAATAAGTTTAATTGGCCCGTGGGCGGGTCGGGGGGTGCGTGGTGCTAGGACGGCATAGAAGAAAAATTGTTTTCTTGATGAGTGTTCTTTTTACAATGAATACTCAGTCTTTCGCAGAGGAAATTAATTCTACTGGTACGCAATCGGCCAGCGAAGAAAGAGTTAGGTTTTATTTAACAAAATCGATAAGCAAAAGAATTCCGCGCACAAATGTTGAACTAATGGGATCCGTTCGGTGGATTAGTGGGGTGGCCCCGGAGGAGATTCGAAAAATTGATATAGTTTCTGAAAGCGCACAGGGCGAGCTTCAGTTTTTAGTTTTTGGCGAGAACCAGGAAACACCATCAGAGGGGAAAGTAAATTTTGCGGCCTGGATTCAGGCACCCGTTGCTTTAAGAAGAATACCCCCGGGAGTAAGACTTCAAAAAGACTGGTTTGAAATTCAAAAAATAAATGTGGCAGAGGGTTTTGCAAAAACGTACAGGGGGTTAATTCCTCCCGCCGATATAGATATAGATGAACTTGAATCCATACAGACTGTGCTTGAAGGGCAGTTTCCTCTTTTAAGTGGTGTAAAAAAAGTTCCCGATATTAGGCAGGGAGGGTCTGTGCGAATTAAGCTCATTTCAGGAAATCTTGTTCTTACAACCATTGGAACGGCACTTGAGCCAGGTTATGTTTCCCAGTCGGTTAGGGTTAGCACTGCAAAAACCAAAAAGAATCTTGTTGGACGCCTCACAGAAAAAGACGTTGTTGAGGTAAATCTATGAAAAAAAGATTTATTGCTTTGCTGATAATCGGCTCTTTTTTGGTTGTTGGTTGTTCGGGGTTTATGAAGGGCCTCAGACGATCTGCCTATGAAGATGAAAATTATACACCACCAACCGTTGGTGGGGCGTGGCCGGAGGGTAGGCTGCTTGATACGGGTGATGGTGAATATGGGGGCAGATACCTTGCAAGTGAAGGTGGTAGGTACGAGGAGGGGGCGTCGTGGGTTGATTCGCGTAGGCAGGAGATGGAACTAAGAGGGCGAAAAATGAACCAACTATCATATTCTGATGCGCAAAACATGAGCCCAAACGTTAAAAGAGCATACCGCGAAAGAGTGACGAAGGAGGATTTTGTAGATAGTGCTCAAAACGAAGGATCTCTTTGGGCATCAAAGGGCCAGACAAACTATTATTTTGTAAAAAACAAAATAAAAGAGGTTGGAGATCTTCTGACATTAGATGCCGAGGAAAGTCTTGTTAAGGATGTAGCCATGGAAATAAGGCGCACACTTACACCGGAGGAAAGAGAAGTTGAGCTTGAGGTTGCACAAAAGGAAATTGAAAAAAAGGCCATGGGAAAGGGCGTGGATAAATTAAAATCATCAGCGGCGGCCGCAGCCACAGGAAAAGGCGATAAAGAAAAAGACGAAGAAGTTGAAATTCGCGATGCAACCGATTCTGATATTGATTTAACAGAAAGCGTTGATTTTAAAGTTGGTAGTCAAATCATGATTGAAATATCGCAGCGCTATCCAAACGGAAACTACAAGGTTAGGGGAGAAAAAAGAATCAGGTACAGAATGAAAGAAAGAAAGCTGTTTTTTATAGGAATAGTTAGAAGTCAGGATATTGATGAAAACCAACATATAGCTTCGGGGAAAATTTATGAGTACAAACTCAATGTTCTTCGCTAATAAAATAAAATTATTTATAGCGATAGTTGCGCTATTTTTTTCTATGATCGGACTTTCCACAAGGGCCCTTTCTTCACGTCTAAAAGACGTTGCGAACATAAAGGGTGTTCGTGAGAATATTTTGATAGGATATGGGATAGTTGTCGGATTAAATGGAACTGGCGACTCAAGTGCTGAGGTTACTGGTCAATCTTTAACAAGGCTTTTTGAAAAGCTTGGTCTTAAAGTTGATGATAATGCCACAATTAAATCTAAAAATGCTGCTGCGGTTATTGCTACTGCTAAACTTCCACCATTTGCAAGAGTAGGAAATAAAATTGATGTTTCTGTTAGCTCAATTGGCGACGCCAAGAGTTTAGCCGGTGGAATGTTGCTCGTGACACCGCTTCGTGGTGGGGATCAAAATGTTTATGCGGTTTCCCAGGGGCCCGTTAGTGTGGGTATGACACTGGAGGGTGGTGGGGACGCAGGCTTTCCCACCGTTGGTCGCGTGGTTGGTGGTGCGACTATCGAAAAAGATCTTGATAATAATTTTGCTGGAAAAACGAACCTAAGGCTTTCGCTTCATGATCCAGACTTTACAACCGCGGCAAGGCTTGCAGCTCTAGTAAATGCAAATCTTGGTGGAAAATTTGCAACGGCAAGAGACAGCGGAACCGTGGATGTTGTTGTGCCGTTCCATTATAACGGAAAAACTGTGGAGCTGCTGGCGCTTTTGGAAAACATTGAAATAAATATTGATACCAAGGCAAAGGTTGTTCTCAATGAACGAACCGGCACGGTTGTGATGGGAAGCAAAATTACAATAAGTCCTGTTTCAATATCTCACGGGGATCTCTCGATTGAGATAAAAGGAAAAGATAAAAAAGACTCAAAGCAGGAAAATATTATTGAGATTAATGGATCAAAGGTCTCGGATCTTATTAATGTGCTCAATGCGCTTGGTGTTCGGCCAAAAGATTTAACTGCAATTTTTCAAACATTAAAAAGAGTTGGTGCCCTACAGGCAGATTTGGAGATCATGTGATTTGTTGGAAAGATTTTATTTTAGATAATGATATCGGCCCGTGTTTAGAGTTGTTCGGAAAGATAAAGTGTGAGGTTAAAAAAAATAAAGCCATTCAAAAGGAGATTAAAATAAAAGTTTGCGATACGCAAAGTCCCGATAAACAGAACCCCAGCGTCATGGAAGATGCGGGAGTGTGTAATAACGCTAAGACACAAGAAAGTGTCAAAATCCAGGAAACAAGGCGGATACAACGGCCAGCTAGGAAGGCGGGTCATACCGAACTTGAAAGCGTTAACCCTGGCAAGGATGCCAAGGGGGGTTCTAGGGAAAACGTACCGCGGAGGGGGGATGTGTGACGCGGCCAGTTAGCGCTGTGGTGCACCACCCCCCCTCGCCCCCCAAAGAGCTTGATTGGGGTTCGGACGCCAGGTCAGCGTCAATAACGCCTGGAAAACGAATAGTTAATATGGATAGAAGCAGCGTGGATCCGGCGATAGTAAAAGCAGCCCAGGGTCTTGAGTCATTATTTATCGATTACATGATGCAATCTATGAGAAAAACGATACCCAAAAACGACATGGATTTGGAGTCAGGCGCTACGGATATATATAGAAGTATGCTTGATGGAGAAATGGCGCGCCGCGCCGCAGAATCCCGTGGTATTGGACTGACAGATCAAATAATTGCTTATCTGATGACAGAGAGATACAATAATAAAGAGGGGCATGGTGCCCCGCCACAAACGTCAGGAAGTCGTTTGGAGGATTAACCTCAAGAGGAGGCATCGATGAGGGTTAACCAAGTAGGGGTTACTAGACCCGAGACAACAGAAAATTCAAGAACAGAAAAAACCAGTCGTAGTAAAAAAGCATCTTATTCTCAAACGGACAATAAGACATCAGAAGCTGGAGAGTCAGATGCTGTAAATACTGAAATTTCGACAAAAGGAAAAGAATTTGCCAAGGCAAAGGCTGTTGCCGAAAGTGCGCCAGAGATAAGAGAGGCCAAAATTGCAGAACTTAGGCGCCGTATTGCGGCCGGTGAATACAATGTTAAATCTAGGGATATTGCAGATAAATTAGTGGATGAGCACTTAAGCACGGCGTAGGGTTTTATAAAAGTGATTCATGGATGAATTCACTTAAGTGCGATCAAGGAGGATTGCGTTTTGCTGGAACAACTTACTTTACTTCAAAAAAATTTACACGATCTTCTTGGGCTTCATAGGCAGCTTCTTGAAATAGTAAGGCAGGAGCGACAGGCTTTAATAGACGTCGATATTGATGAAATTCAAAACTTTACCTATTCCAAAGAAGCCATAATTGAAACCATAAAACACACGGAATCAGAGCGGCTGAAAATTATTACTGGTTTTTCCTTATCATTAAAAATTCCAGTAAAAGAATTAAGTTTGTCGAAAATAATTATTACAATTCAATCAAATTATCCGGAGCAGGCCGAACGTCTAAGGGGATCGCTTGCAGCGCTATCTGTTTTGGTTGAGCGGGTTGCAACACAAAATAAAAGCAATAATCAGCTTTTAAATACAGCACTTGAACACGTTAGGGTTATGAAAAGCAATGTTCTTGGAGAAAGAAACGCAAAATCTTCTGTTTATACAGCAAAAGGTAAAAAAAGCATGAGCGTAAGATCTGAAAATAATAATTTTATTTCAAAGGAGGCGTAAGTAAAATAAATGGGGCTTCCAAGTGTAACCCAAACAGGCCACTCTGGAATGATGGCTGCGAAAGCGGCAATTGCTACTACTGGACACAACATAACAAACAGTAGTACAGAGGGGTACTCTCGTCAAAAAATTCATCAATCAGCAGTGGCGCCACAGGCCTCTCTTGGTAGGATGGGAAGTGCCAAGGCACAGGTTGGTCGTGGTGTTAACATTGATGATTCACAAAGAATAAATGATCAATATCTTGAAAAACAAATAAGAAATAGCAATAGAGATCTGAGTTTTTTTGAAGAAAAAAATCTTTTACTGACACACACAGAAGATGTTTTTAATGAACTAAATGGTGAGGGTTTAAATAAATTACTTACAAACTTTTTTAATGGTTTTAGGAGTCTTTCAACAGAACCAGAAAACCAGGCACTCAGGCAGTCGGTTAGAGAAGCTGCCAAAACACTCGTTAATGATTTACAAAGAGTTCGAAAAGAGGTTGTTGATATAAGAAAACATACCGACGCCCGTCTTGAGGGTTATGTTAACGAAGTGAATAGCTGGGCCGATGAAATTAGAAAATTAAATATTTTAATTAAACAGGCCTCTCTTGGCGGCTCCACACCAAGCGATCTTTTAGACAAGAGAGATTTGGCACTAAAAAATCTTGGGTCATATCTTGATCTTGCAATGTATAAAGACAACTACGGTAGTTACAATATCGATATTAAGGGAGTCGGTCCACTTGTAACTGGTCCAAAAGTAATGGAATTTAGCGTTCATAGAACCGAGTCCGACGATCAGGGTAAGGCCGATGGCGCTTTTGATATCAAATCTTCAGCAAACGCGAGCGGGATTATTACTCACCAGATTCGTGGCGGAAAGCTTGGGGCCTTGCTTGAGGGAAGAGATAAAACCATAACTGTTGTTCTAGATAAATTAGATGAGCTTGCATTTGGTCTGGCAAAAGCAGTAAACCAAATTCACAGGCAAGGAGTAAGCCAAAACGGAGAGACCAATGTGGATTTCTTTGAAGAACCCAAAGAAGTCAAAAGAGCGGCTCAAATGTTAAAACTTTCCGATAAGGTTGCTCAGAATGTTAATAATATTGCAATAGCAGCCGCAAAGGATTCCCCGGCGGATAACAGGATAGCCGTTGCAATCGGTGGACTTCAAGGGCTTCGAATTCTTAACGAGGGGCGGGCAACCTTTGATGAAGCATATAATACTATTGTAAGCGAGATTGGGATAGTATCGGCAAGATCGAAGGCGGGACTTAATCAACAAAAGGATATTGTGGACCAGTTGCAGAAAATGCGAGATCAGATTTCTGGGGTTTCCATAGATGAGGAAACGGCAAACTTATTAAGATATCAACATGCGTTTGATGCATCAGCAAAAGTAATTCAGGTTGCAAACGACATGCTTGATACGGTTTTAAATATTGGTCGAGGGTAGAGGGTAAGGATTAATGAGGGTAACTGAAAATACCAACTTTAATTTAGTTCAAAGAAGTATTGGACTGGCGCGTGGGCGCATGGAAAAACTACAGGCGCAAACAGCTACCCTGAAAAAACTTAACACCCCTTCGGATAACCCAATATCGGCGGCTAAAATTATGGAACTTAGAACTGAAAAAGCTAATAATGATCAATTTAATATGAATATAAAAATGGCGCAGTCTTTTTTAAGCAATGCCGATAGTGCACTTTCTGAACTTTCCGAGGTTGCGGTACGCGCAAAAGAAATTGCACTTGGCCAAGCAAGTGGTGCAAGTTCAAATGACGACACTCGCATTGGCGTTGCTGAAGAGGTGTCGCAGTTATTTTTACAGGCGGTGTCTGCGGGTAATAGAAAGATTGGAAACCGATATATTTTTGGTGGGTACAAAACGGACCACCCCCCGGTTAACCCTCTTGGGGAATACAAGGGTGATAATGGCGATATGATGGTTGAGGTTGCAAAAGATGTTTTTGTGAGTATAAATATTCCGGGTAATGAAGTATTTAACGCAATGGTTACAATTCCTGTGGAAGAAAACGGCAGGGTTCCTGCGGGAGAGATAAAAAAAGTCGAACCTCAAACGGCTGGAATTAATCTTTATAAAGAACTTCAAAATTTTAGAATCGCCCTACTTACGGGTGATTTAAGGGGAATCAGAGAAACGCTAGAAAACTTTGATGCGCTGGGCTCCCACCTTATAGCGCTTCGCGCAAAGGCTGGATCGAGGGTTCAGGGTTTGGATGGCGCGTTGGGAGCCATGGAAAGACATAATTTGGTTAACGCTCAACTAAGCTCAGAGCTTGAGGATGCTGATATGGCACAGGTTATGAGTGATCTTGCGAAGGAGGAAACGGTACTTAGAAGCGCTCTTCAGAGCGGCCAGAAGTTAATACAACCAACGTTAATGGATTTTCTGCGTTAAAAAGGGGAATAATGCTTGCCATCTCAAGGTGCGTTAGCATATTAGTATAAGTTAATGTAAGGGAGTGCCAAACCTTTTTTAGAGGAATTAAGGTGTAATTTTTTGAATATGGAGTTTTTATGCTGGTCTTAACAAGGAAGCTAGGAGAAAGCATCGCAATTGATGATCACATTAAGATTGTTGTTGTACAGGTGAAGGGTAAACAAGTGCGATTGGGTATACAAGCACCAAGGGAAACAAAAATTCATCGCGAGGAAGTTTACAAGGCTATTCAGGATCAAAACAAGGAAGCCGCCAGTACACCAGCAATTGTTGGAAATGTCTCTAAAGCTCTTAAGGGTTAATTTCTAATTGTGATTAATTAATGGGGGATGGCATGCAAGAAACGAAAAGTACAAATAAAGAAACAGTTGTTAAAACTGGTCGATTTGGAAATGTGGTTGTTGGAGACGGTGAAATTATCAGTATTCCAAAAGGAATATTGGGGTTTCCACAACTAACAAAGTACTTTTTACTGGATCCAGGGGACGATACATTGATTCTTTGGTTACAGTCCATGGATGAACCAGGGCTGGCTTTTCCGCTTCTTGAACCAAAAGTGTTTCATTCTTCATACATTGTGCGACTTTCTGCTGCTGAATTACAGGAATTAAAATTAGATAATATAAATAATTCTGCTGTTTTTAGTGTTCTCACCATTCCGGAGGACGTTACACAAATGACGGCCAACCTAAAGGCGCCGCTTGTAATTAATCTTAAGGATCAAATTGCAAAACAGGTGGTTTTACAAGAAAACGAATACACAATTAAACATTTAATGTTTAAGGAGCTTCGGGCACATTTGGTTACAATGAACAGTCAACAAAAACATAGCAGCACCGTTTCTGGCGAAACAAAACAAAACGTTATTGCTATAGATGATCTGTCGCCGTCTTTGACAGTAAGGGCACCTTAACCGAATAGGTCCAAATCGAGTTTATTTTAGCCTTTCTTGTCTGGACATTTCCAAATATGAGCGCGCTTCTTTATGGTTTGGGTTTTCCTGTAAAACGCCCTCCCATTCAATTTCAGCATCGAGTTGGTTTTTTTGACTATAATAAAAAAGCCCAAGCTGTATGCGGGCGGCGTGGTGTTCGGGAAGTTGGTTTTTTAGTTCAAGAAGTATCTGAATTGCGCGAGTCACATAGCCTTTTTTCGCATAAGCACGCGCTTTGCGTATGTGTATTTCGGGGGTTTTGGGGTCAAGAATTGAGGCCTTTTCATATTCCTCAATGGCTTCGTTGTATCTTCTGTATCTAAAATAGAGGTCTGCAATTTCCAGGTGTTTTGTTGCAAATTTTTTATTGGCATCTGTTGTTATTTGTCCTTGTGTAGGATCTATTGAGCGATTTGCAATATTAT
>CAZQUK010000121.1:0-9672 GCA_964596435.1 uncultured Oligoflexia bacterium | reverse complement strand
GTTTATAAATTTATCATAAAGTTTTTTTGAAATTCTAGCACAAGGATCTCCACTTGGTGGTTCAACCTTAATACTGCTAGCACCCATATTAATCAGTTTTTCAACCGCCATAGGACCCGGTAAATAGACTGAAAAATTAACTATTTTTATTCCCGCAAGTGGGAGTGTCATGTTTTAGTTCCCTCAAAAGCCAAACCGTAGTCTTAACGCTAGTAACTTTTTTTATTACATCCTTAATATAACTTCACCACCACCAATACCGCCGCCTACACAGCGTGTGGTGACACCAATTTTTTTATCTCTGCGAATTAGCTGCTCAACCATATCAACCACCTGGCGAACACCAGTGCACCCAACCGGGTGGCCAAGGGAAATTCCACTTCCCCATTGATTTGTTTTATTAACTTCAAGTCCCTCAATATCATGAAACGCACCCGCAAGAACCGCAGCAAAAGCTTCATTGATTTCAAAAAAATCTACATTTTTAAGTTCGACTCCGGCTTTTTTTAGAAGTGGTGGAATTACCTTAAAAGCACCCTCACCCATGTATTCACGGTGAACGCCAATATTATAAAAAGCCTTAAGCTCAGCTTTGGGCTTAATACCAAGCTCGTTCGCTTTTTCTTCTGTTGCCAAAATTAATGCAGCGGCACCGTCATTCATTGAGCTTGAGTTCATCCCAGTAATGGTTCCACCTTCAGGTTTAAAATATGGTTTTTGTTTGGTGAATGTTTCCATTGAAATTTGTTTTGGGCCCTCATCTTTTGAAATGATAATTGGATCGCCTTTTCTTTGAGGAATCTCAACAGGGACAATATAGTCGTTCGAAAATAAACCATCTGCCCATGCTTTAATTGCATTTTGATGCGAGCGGAAAGCTATTTCATCTTGTTCTTCCCTGGTTATTTTATATTTTTCCACTAAACGTTCAGTTAAAAGCCCCATCAGCTCCCCGGATTTTCCAACATTAGAATCAGTAAGGGCCGCAAATAGACCATCAACAAGTGTCATATCACCATATAGCTGGCCTTTTAGTCTGCCTGGATATAAATATCTTGGCGCATTACTCATACATTCCACCCCCCCCGCAATACCCAGTGAGACTTCACCAAGCATTAATCTTCTTGAAAGAGCATGAATAGCAGCACCCCCTGAGTTGCAGTTTTCATGATAAGTTGTTCCTGGAGAAGTATATGGGACTCCCGCATACTCTGCTGCAGTTTTTGCAAGATTTGGAGCATGAATGTCCATCATAACCCACCCCATGCAGGTATATTCTACAAACTTTGGATCAAGTTTTGTTTTCTCAAGAAGTGCCTTAATTATATGAGTTGCAAGCGGACGAGCCTGAATACCACTCAAACCGCCACCAATTGCCCCAATTGGGGTTCTTACAGCACCTAAAATAACTATTTTTTTATTACTCATCTAATTCTCCTCGTTTGTATAATATTTTGCCAGGTAGTATTTTTGTGTATGCGCACTGAATATAGTATTACCAGTTTTTTTATGTCGCCATAATAATATATAGTAGATTCGTTTTTTGACTGTTTTACGCTCTTTTAATAGCGTTTTTTTACAAAGCGCCCCGCTAAAATATCATTACTAATGCTACGCGAAAGTAAAAGTGCTTGCGGCCGGCAAATTAAACGTCGACCCAACACAACTAATGACTGCCTCTTTGCGTAAGTGCCCTGTCATAAAGCTTTAGGGTTTTACTTATGCGAAGTCTTCTGTCGTAATTATTATAAACGTGTTGTCTTGCGCGTTTTCCCATTTCAATGCGTTTTTCCGCATCTTCAAGAAGGTAACGCAGTTGGAGCTGTAAATCAAAAGCATCGTTTGGCCGAACCTTAAGTCCATATTCGCGCCTTCCAACAATTTCATCACTACTGCCACCTCTTGATATTACAACCGGCCTTTCCATGGCCATTGCCTCAATTGCAACTAAACCAAAAGTTTCCTGAAGTGATGGCATAACAAAAACATCAAAGGCCCGCATTATTTCTGGAATATTTTCTTTATAGCCAGAAAAAACAATATTCGACTCAAGATTAAATTGTTTAATAATACTTTGAAGCTCCTCAAAATATGCCTCATCGACCTTTGAAGGCTTTTCTGTCTGAGTTCTTTCTCCAATAATGACAAATTTAATTTTCTGTTGCTGACCACAGCGCTGAATAAGACCGGCTGCGGCTTTTATAAAAGTATCCTGCCCCTTGGCCGGATCAATTCTGCCAACCATACCAATTACTATTGTTTCAGGGTCGGCCCCCCACTGTTCACGCTGAAGCATGGCCCGAGCATGAATATCAGGATCCTCAAAATCAAAACGTTTAAAATCAAGTCCAAGATTTACAACCTTAACCTGATTGGGCGAAATAGCATGAGTAAGTAAAATATTTTTTCTTAGCGTCTGACTCACAACAATTAAACCATCAAGACGCCTATAAATTAAATGATGATAAAAATTCCTCTTATTGTGCCTGTTCATTATATGGCGTGAAGCAAAAAGTCCAACATGCGGAAAGCGCCAAATCCAAGGAGTAATTGAACCCAAAAGCGTTGTTTGGTGGGTGTGAATAATATTAATACCACCTTTAATAAGACGCTGAAATTCGAGCCTTAACTTTAAATCAAAATAATTTCGTGGACGGTATGTTATGGGCAGAACCCTAACTTCAGGAATATTCTTTAAGTATTCATGCACCGGGCTGTCGTTAATACAAAGAAAACTTACCGACAAACCAAGTTTTGCAAAGTCCACAGAATCGTGCGCAGTAACCTGCTCAAGCCCCCCCCAAGAATGGGACAGGCAAACCGTTAGAAGCTTAAGATGTGGACGCAACCCCTCACTTAAAACTGTTATGTCTGAATCTATATCGCGCTTTTGGGTTTTAACTTTTATATTCATGAAAAACTTACTCTAAGGGCGCTCACCCTCTGATTTTACCTCTATTAACTTCGCAACAACGGTGCCAATCTTAACTTTTGCCTCAAGACGCACAACATGTCTTCTATCATCGTCAGTAAACCAAATAAAGCTGTCGCCCTCTTTTTTTAGAACCCCAGCATATTTTGCCTCGGGCTTAACAACTATTGTACTGACACGCCCCAAACAAGTACGCATCATTTCGCGCCGTACAACGGTAACATCGCCTTCCCAATACTTCCCTTCTGATACAACAGGGAAAGAAAACTTTTCGCCATTTCTTTTGGGGAGAATGGTGCGCATATAATAAAGGGCCGATAAACTGTCTTGTGGAAACTGAGGGATGTTTTTATATTCCTTTATTTCAATATAACCCTTTTTGTAATGGTTCCATCTGTTCCAATAAAATGTTTGTTTATTTTCAGAGTCATTTAGCTCAATTGAATCACGTTTTTGCTTTGTTTCGTTCAAGGACAAGTGAAAACGGTGTGAATAAAGTCCAACATAATCCCAGAAAGTTTCAACCATATCATCCATCTGGTAGAACATGCTGAAAAGTTTTGAAGTTGTGGCATTACCCTGGAGATGATAAACTTTGCGGCCGTTAACAATTTCATGAGGAAGCACTTTTAACGTAAAATGCCCTGCGGCCACACCAAAATATGTAACCTCATACGCAAGCTCCTCGCCCACCCAGATCGGATCCTTAACTGGCCTTCTATTTGGAATTACAAATTGCTTTTTGATTTCTTTTTTTACTTCTGCAACTTTTTCAACTTCTTTTTTTTGTTCTTCAACAGCAGAACTTCCACCAATTTTAAATTTATTTTTTAGCTCATCAGGAAGCGTTTCGTCAGTATGTTTTTCTACAGGGTCAAGCTTAATGACTTCTTCCTGTTTTTCTTCCTTTTTTTTACTTGAAGAACAACTTCCAATGGCCATTGCAAGCACAAGTGGAGCGACAACAACAAATATGAATAAGGTTCGTCTTTTCATGAGTAAGGCCAGTTTATCATGTGGAAATACTTTGAACTATTAGAGTTTACAAAAGATTGTATTTTTTGCGGCGCACAACGCGTATTAGATATGATGCGCAAACACCTTATTCACCCCAAATAATCTTGCGCCACTTGTCCTCCCCTTGAACAATTTGAAGTTCCGGCTCTAAAACCAAAACATCGGCGCTTGAAACCCCATGCTCAACCCACTTAACGAAATCTTTACCTGTTGTAGCAAGTTTTAGTTGAAGTCTGTTTGCCTCAGTTATGAACTCACCTATTTTTTTTGATTCATAAGAAAAGTGATCCGGCAGTGAAACCGCATTTTTTACAATATACCCGGTATTTTTTATGGTGCTTATTGCAAAAGAAGGATCTGCAATACCGGAAACAAAATATAAATTTCTGTCCCTTAACGGAGGAGGAAGTACATACTGCACCAGAACCAAAGGTTTGTCGGTAATGTCTGAAAATTTTTCTAAAACGTTAGTGCCTTTTGTGCAAATTAAAATATCAGCACTTTTAAGACTTGAAACGTGGTCCCTGAAATATACGTTTTTAGAATCTGCATCAGTAACGGCAACCACTTCAATGTCTTTTGCAATTTTCCAGTGCTGAAAACCATCATCTAATATTACAAGGTCAATGTTTCGCTCAAGTTTACTAAAAACCGTATTGAAAGATTTTATTCTATCCGCCCCAATACCTATTGCCACCTGTGGTACTTCTGTTTTAATTAAAAGAGGCTCATCGCCGGCATCCTGGCTTTTTGGAAGTATCTTATCTGAAGGCAAGATTATTCCGCCATTTTGCTCCCAATTACCGCCAAACCCACGCGTTAAAACACAAACCCGAAGGCCACGCGCCACTGCTTCGCGGGCAATTTTTATTACTAAAGGCGTTTTCCCGGCCCCACCTGCCTGAATATTTCCAACACTGATTACTTTAACAGGGAGTTTATGTGGTTTTAAAATGCCGCTCTTAACTAAAGTGCGTACACTACCCGATGCTGTTCCCCAAAGTGCTGACACAAGCGACTTAATCATGCTTTTATTATAACCCCTAAGGGATATTTAATACAGATAAAACCTCTTTTGCAGCAAGAGCACTCGGTGTGATGCCATCATTTATTTTAAGATTGTTTCGTACCCTCTTGAACCCTTGATTGAGTTTTTGTCTCCTTGTTTGAGCGTCTATACTGTCATCAATTAATTCAAAAAGCTCATTTGCTAAAACCAGTGGCGACGCACAAGAACCAACATGCTCATTAACAAGATAGGGTTCTTTTTTGTTCCATCCATGAACAAGGTTAACAAGCGATATTGGTCCATTATATTTAATAATGTTTTTATAGATCCACATTGTGGATTTGCTTGCAAGAAAAAGCACAAGATGAGGAAGCTCCATAATACCGGCCTCTAAAGTGGCTGTTCCTGATTTAATTATTCCTGCATCAGCGGCCTTAAGTGCCAGGGCCGACTCGGCATGGATTAACCTGATATCAAGCAGGTTTTTTGCATCAATATTTTCTTTTTCCCATTCACACAGTAATGATTTCACATTCTTCATGTGTTCGTTAAAAGCAAGAGGAACAAGTATAATAATTTTTTTGTTACATTTTTTTGCGACAATTAAGCTGGCACTTAGCATAAGAACAAAATGTCTTTTAAGCTCATAGGGCCTGCTCCCCGGCATAAGCGTTACAACAGTAGACTTTGCATCAATTTGAAGCTCGCTTCTTGCCATTTCTTTTGTTAAATTTTCAGGAAGTTCATTGATAAGCGGATTGCCTACATATACGGCATTAATACCAGCATCTTTATAAATATCTTTTTCAAAAGGAAGTATACAAAGCACGCGAGTGAATACTTCCCTTAAAGTTTTCATGCGCCCACGGCGCCAGGCCCACACCTTTGGCGGAATATAATACACAACAGGAATACCTAATTTTTTAAGTCTTCTTGCAAGAAGGAAATGAAAATCTGGGTAATCAATTACTACCGCTATATCCGGTTTGTTTTGTTTGGCCCATTTTGTGATTTTTCTAAGCGCTTTTAATATTCTGGGTAGTGCGCCAATAATTTCAATAAAACCCATTGCAAGAAGGTCCTCGGCCCGGATAATTGCATTAAACCCTTCTTTACGTAAACGAAGCCCGCCAATACCATATGCCTCAATTTGTTTGTACTTCTGTTTTAACTCTTTTAATAAAGCCGCACCATGAAGATCCGAGGATGCTTCTGCTGGTGAAATTAGAATTTTAATTGGTTTTGAACTTAAGTTGCCAGTCACTTATTATTTCCCGCAAATGAATAATTACACACATCCATGTGCTTTATTTGATTACGCCGCGGCTTTCGCGAAGAAAATCCACAAAAAGCTGTATCTCTTTTGATTCTCCATATTGCGATTCAATATCCAAAAGGCACTGTTCCTTTTGCACATCCTGGCGCATCCAAAGTTGTATTGCCTCATTAATATTTTGAATAAGTGGTGTATTAAACCCGCGTCTTTTCAGTCCAACAATATTGGTACCTTTAATAACACAGGGGCGCTCACCCATTGCAATAACGTAAGGAGGGACGTCTCTATCTGTTCCAGAGCTTCCTGCAATATACGCGTAAGAACCAATTCTAACTTTTTGAGCCACACCAACCATTCCTGCTATCGTCACAAAGTCGTCAAGGATTACGTGTCCCGCCAAATTACAGCTATTTGATAAAATACAACCGTTACCAATACGACAGTCATGCCCCAAATGTGTGTACGCCATTAATAGACAATCGTTACCAACCGTTGTAACCCCACCGCCCTGTACGGTACCAAGACTTAATGTGGAGCATTCCCTGATTTTATTTCGGGAACCAATAACAAGTTTTGTATCTTCGCCATTATATTTTAAATCTTGAGGCACGCCACCTAAAGCAGAAAATGGGAATAATAAATTATCCTCACCGATTTCAGTGCGCCCGTCCACAACGACATGACTTATAAGTTTTGTTCCTTTTCTAATGCTGACCTTGGGACCAATTATGCAATACGGTCCTACATCAACCCCGGAATCAATTTTTGCCTCCGGATGAATTTTTGCGGTTTCATGAATCATTTTTTTCTCCTTCTTGAAATCATTTTTTGCGATAATTTAAAATTGCAGAAATTTTTGACTCTGCAACCCGTCTACCACCAACCATTGCCCTGCAACTAAAAATCCAAAGATTACTTTTAACCTTAATAAGTTCAGCTTCAATGTCTAAAAGATCACCCGGATGTACGGGTTTTCTGAATCTTGTGTCGTCAACTCTTGTTAAAATTACTTCAAATTCATTTGAAAAACCCCGTCGTTTTTCATCCGTCAGATAGGCATACAAAACAAAGGTTGTGGTTTGGGCCATTGCTTCAATAATTAAAACTCCAGGCATAACCGCCTTTTGAGGAAAATGTCCCTTAACCCAAAACTCATTTTGGGTTACTTGCTTTTGCGCAAATATAATTGTTCCCTGGGCCTTGGCATTCGAAAAATTTCCTTCAAAGCTTACGTTTTTAATATTTGTAATTTTATCAATTACAAGAAATGGATCTCTATGCGGAATGTAGTCCTCTATTTGTTTTTTATTCAGCGGATACTGAATGTCCCTGCTTTTGGGCACACCCTCGGTATTTGTTAATTTAGCAGTCATAATTGAACCAAAACTATTTTTCTTTTTTGCTTTTTGCAACTAAACGATTAAGTGCCGCATGTGCTTTAAAGTGTTCCCTGTATTCACGCTGTGGGTTTCCAACTGCTGTTTGGCCAGGTAATACATCTTTTGTAATAAGACTCATGGCCCCGACCTTTGCGCCATCCCCCACCTTAATATTATTTACAATTCCAGTCATACCGCCAACATAGACAAATGCCCCAACCTCGGCACGCCCAGCAAGGCAGGTTCCACCGCAAAGAATAGCACCTCGACCAATTTTTGAATTATGACCAAGATGAACCTGATTATCGAGTTTTGCGCCTTCTTCAATAATGGTGTCTGAAATTGTACCTCTATCTACAGTACTTGATGCTCCAATTTCAACATCGGCCCCAATTTGAACTGAACCCACATGATATATTTTTTGGTGTTTGATCGGCATTTTGGTTTTTTCATCCCACACAGATGCATAACCAAAACCATCTGAGCCAATAACAGTGTTAGAATGTATACGGACCCCGTTTCCAATTTTAACCTGCTCATAAATTGTTACATTTGGAAACAGCACACAGTTTTCACCAATCACACTTTGTGGACCGATATAGCAGCCCGGATAAATGGCTGTATTTTTTCCAACCGATGCCCCTTCTTCTACGACCACATTTGCCGCAATACTTACATTTTCACCAATCTTCGCAGTTTCGTGTATTGTGGCCCCGGCACATATTTTATTCTTACCGTTATTAACAGAAGGCCCGACTGATGACATAAAAAGAGCAAACTTTTCTGACAAAAGCGCCATTGCCAAGTAAGGATCACTGCAAGAAAGGACCACCGAAGTGTTCCAAAGTGGGTGCGGTTTGATTGTATCGATAAAACGCTCCGACGTAATTAAAACACCGGGGGCAGATTTTCCAAGACAAGCGTCATATTCTTTTGAAAAATAATAGGCAAGATTTCGCGCACCAGCCTTATCAAGCGCTGCCGGAGAATCTACAGTAAGCTTTTCAATATCTGAAGTTTCAAGCTCCTTGTTAACTACTCTTGCATAAGTAATTTTTAATATCTCACAAACAGATATCGACATATTACCCTTTATGTCGGCTGTTATAAATCTTTATAAGGTTTTCAGTAATGTCGTCTTCGTCCTGGGAGTAAAGCACTGTGTTTTCATCTTTTTCAAGAACAATGGTGTACCCTTTTTCTTTTGCAATTTCTGAAATAATTTTTCGCATGTTTTGTAAAATCGGAAGAGTAAGATCCTGTTCCTTTTTTTGAATTTCCATTTGAGACTTGCCTGTCATTTCCTGGAAGCGCATAACTCTTTGCTGAAGCTCACCTTGTTTTTTCATTCTGGCTTCATCGCTTAAAACGAGGGATTGTTTTTTGAATTCTTCACCAAGTTTTTTAATTGCATTTTCTTCATCTTGAAGTTCTTTTTTCTTTTTATTAAATTCTTTTTCAAGAAGTCCGCGCGCGGCTTTACCTTCTTTAACTGTCCTTAGGGCCATTTGCATGTCAACAATTCCGATCTTTTCTACTTTTGCAGAAAATGCCTCAAAGCTTAAACCCGCACTTAGCGCTACTACTATTATTAGTGAAATCAAAAGTTTTTTCATTTATGTCTTCTCCTGTGTATGTGTTTTTTCCCAAACATATAACTTATCAAAGCTATAACAAAAAACTATAATGAATAAACGAATAATCCTGCATGGCGCAATGCAACACCAGCGTTTTATTTGACAAAGACGGCGCACACCTGGCCGCGCCGCGAAAAAGGAGTGGGGTGGTTTTTACTTGTCCCCACCAAGATTGAAGCTTACCATTGATATATAAACAACCTATCATGGAGGAATAACAAAATGAAAAAAATGAGACTTTCTATTGCCCTGCTTTTAGTTGTAGCTTTTTTTATGACTTTTACTGGCTGTGGAAAAGACGACGGTGTATCGCCCGATGCTGGTAACTTCACATTAACTGGTGGGGATAAATAGTTGTAAGGCTATTTAATCTTATTAATCTTAAAAAAATAACCGGAGGTTTTTATTTATGAAAATTGTGT
>CAZQUK010000120.1:0-9713 GCA_964596435.1 uncultured Oligoflexia bacterium | reverse complement strand
CATTCTTTGAAACTTATGTTTTTGAAGATCAACATATTTATAAGCATAATCGCGACACAAATTGCGACGCTCCAGAATAGGAATTTCTGCAGGATTCTTTTTTTCTTTTCTAATTTGTTTTTCAACACCAAGTTCAATTGGCAGCCCATGACAATCCCAACCTGGAACATAACTGGCCTCAAAACCGGACATATTTTTATATTTTACAACGACATCTTTTAATATTTTATTTAATGCATGACCCATGTGAATATCGCCATTTGCATACGGAGGACCATCGTGGAGTAAAAATTTCGCTCGGCCCAAAGACTTATTGCGATCCAATATTTTTTGATAAATGTTTTCTTTAAGCCAGGTCTCAATTTGTTTCGGTTCACGAGTTGGTAAAGCACCACGCATCGGAAACTCCGTGACGGGTAAGTTTAATGAATCCTTGTAATCTGTCATATTATTTAATGATTTTCTTTTTTTATGTTACCAGGCCGATCCCCAAAGTAAAATTCCCTCTTCAACTTTTTCAGCCAGCTCAGCCTGCTCTGCTTCGAATGTTGCGTAGTTCTCCTGTGTCTTAACTAGTACTTCAACAAACTTTCCTTTTGGATGTGAGCGCACTATTCTTTCTATTTCCTCCGGCGAGTCGGAAACAATAAATAAATCATAGTCACTATCTGATCTTGCCCGTCCGGTTGCGCGTGAGCCATATAGCACGCCTTTAGTTGAAATTATTTCAAGTTGTTTTTTTAAACCCTCAAGATCGCAAATAGCGCCAAAGGTTTTAAGCACACCCACCGTTGCGCTGTCATCTAAAAGTCTTACTGAACGCTGATTGTTTACAAACTCAACAATACCGAGCGTTTCAAGATCCTTTAGAATTCTAACTATTCCCTCGGACCCACCGAGTCCACGCACCCCTTTAAGTTTTGATGAAATCACTCGTGGAGTAAAAACCGTTGTCGGGTTTGATATTAAAAGACGTAAAACTTTTTGTTCTGGAGTTGAGAAAAAAATTGATTCAAGTGTTGGTTGCGGTTTTCTTGCTCTTGCCATTATTCGTCCAGTCCCCTCTTTATATAGTGTTTTTGTCGGGTATTTAAAAAAAGCCTGCCATTTCAGGCAAACAATATACCGCATTTTGACGCAAGATTCTCTGAAAAAAATGCTTTCTATGTAAAGAACTAATAAATAATTTTTATATATTTGTGGCATTTGGTGTCATTTTTCTTGCACCGCCCTATTTATGGTGATAATAAAATCCGCACAATAGGAGAACTCCGCATGAAAAAATCTTTAAGGTTATCCGTCTGGTTTACAGCAATACTAATACTTGGTTTAAGCATAATCACCCCAATCAAAGCTCTCGCCTGGGGAAGTTATGGCCATGCATGGGGCACTTGCTGGGCAAAAACATTTTGTCCTGTTTATCGCACCACCATTAGTTGCCAGGCATACGATGTATATTGGGGCTATTATTATTTGCCATGTTCCTCCGGGTTTATTGACGGCGTTTCTGTAACCTGTTCACAGTACGACGCAAGAACAAATCTCTGGATTCCATATACACGTTTTTGTTTTTAGTTTTTTTAAGTATTAATAAACACATAAGTTGTGATCCAAGCGACTGATAAATCAAAAACTCAAGTGCGTATTTCTGCCTACACCGACGGGGCAAGCTCAGGAAATCCAGGACCTGCCGGCTGGGGGGTTGTAATATTTCTTAACCAGGAGTCTGTTGTTGAACTTGGGGGGTTCGAACAAAGAGCCACAAACAACAAAATGGAGCTTTCCGCGGTTATTGAAGCTCTTAAACACCTTAAAAACACCCCTGGTAAGCTTAAAATATTCTCTGACTCTTCTTATGTTATAAATGGCGTGACAAAATGGATTTATAATTGGAAGAAAAATAACTGGAAAACATCTGAGGGTAAGGAAGTTGCCAATCAGGAAGAATGGGTGGCGCTTGATAGGCTATTAATTGAAAGATCGAACATTTTTGAAAAACCCATTTTAGAAAAAGTACCAGGACACTTAGGCGTCCCCGGAAACGAAAGAGCAGATAAAATTGCAAATTCATTCTCAACTAAATCCCACATATCTTTATATAATGGTCCCTATAAAGCCTATGAATTCGAACTTGTTAAAACCGCACTCAAAATTGAACCATTTTATTTAAGCCTTGTGAATGGAAAAATTGGCCGTCACGAAACTTGGCTAGAATGCGAAGAATCTGTAAAACATAAAAAAGGGGCCAAATTCAAAAAAATTAAGAATTCTATGGAAGAAACTGAAACACTGAAGAAATGGGGGCTTAATGATGCCAAGAAAAAAACCCCTAGATGAAACAGTGTTTCAATGTTAATGGTAAAAAGTAGTTAACAATAATTAAGGTGGTATCTTGTCAAGAGAAGATTTAATAAATTTTGAAGGTGTTGTAACAGAAGTTCTTGCTGGTGGTATTTTTAACATCATGCTCGATAATGAGCAGCCTATACAGGCCAGACTTTCTGGTCGCATGAGAAAATTTCACATAAGAGTAATTCTTGGCGACCGAGTTACAGTTGGACTTTCTCCTTATGATCCATCTCATGGGCTCATTGTTCACAGACATAAAACACCAGGCGCTCCTCCTCCAAAATTTAAAACAAAAAGAAACTAAGACCGGACCGTAACCATGTCACATTCAACAAACAAGAACATAGATCTGTTTGATGTTACGTGTGATCTTGATAACGCAAAACTTTTAATAATACCCGTTCCCTGGGAAGCCACAGTATCCTACAAACGAGGAACAGCAAATGCCCCTGCATCAATATTAAGGGCCAGCGTACAGGTTGATCTTTTTGATTTTGATGTAAAAAGCCCTGAAATATCAGGTATAAAATTATTACCAACCCCAAAAGGCGTATCGCATCTTAATAATAAAGCTATTGAAAAAATTAATAATGACAGGCACAGCCCGGACACCAAAAAACTTGTTAATACATACAGCGAAAAACTAAATAATCTGGTTTTAAGTGAAACGCTAGCTATTATAAACAGCAATAAGATTCCTGCAGTTTTAGGAGGAGAACACTCAGCGCCTTTTGGTGCAATTAAAGCTATTGCCACAAAACACCCGCATTTCGGCATATTACATATTGATGCGCATGCAGATTTAAGAAATTCTTATGAAGATTTTAATTATTCTCACGCTTCAATAATGAATAATGTCTGCAATCAAATCCCTGAAATGCAAAAACTTGTTCAGGTTGGTATTCGTGATTTTTGTGAAGAAGAATTTGAATTTATTCAAAACAACAAAAACAAAATTCAAACTTTTTTTGATTGGCACATGTTTCAAAAAAAATCATCCGGCACCACATGGGCAGATATTGGTTCAAAAATTATATCTACACTGCCAGATAATGTATGGATTTCTTTTGATATAGACGGACTTGATCCCAATAATTGTCCAAACACAGGCACACCTGTGCCTGGAGGTTTAAGTTTTTGTGAAGCCGAATGGCTACTTAGGGCGCTGGTTAAGAGCGGGCGAAAAATTATTGGTTTTGATCTTTGCGAGGTTTCGCCGGGTGAAAATAATGAATGGGACGCCAATGTTGGGGCAAGAATGCTTTACAAACTCTCAAGCCTGACACTTTCGAGCCAGAAAAAAGCTGAAATAAGATAGTTTTTCTGCGCGTCGTTATAAATAAATAATTCATTTATCTCTGTTATCTCTGTTATCTCTGAATAATGTACAAAACGAGGCGTGCCCCCGTGCGTTACACGCGTTAAAGTAAAAACAAAAAACCAATAGGTTATTTGGGTACAAACTTAAGCTTAAAATTGTTATATAAAAAGTTGTTGTAAAAATAAGCCAAGGCAAAAACGAGTTATTATTTATACCTTGAAGGAGAAAAACATGGACACAATATTAAAAAAATTAGGAATTGAAAAGAAGGTTGTTGGCGGCTTTAACGGAAGGTGGCTTGCTAACGGGAAACCTTCAAAGGCTTTTTCTCCAATAAATGGTCAGGAACTTGCCGAAGTTGTTAATATTTCAAAAGATGATTACGAAAATATTATATCTCCATGCTTTAATGCCTTCCATGAATGGAAAAAAGTTCCCGCCCCAATAAGGGGTGAACTGGTACGACAACTTGGTGATGAACTTAGAAAAAACAAAGAACTTTTAGGAGAACTTGTAACAATTGAAATGGGTAAATCCATCCAGGAGGGCTATGGAGAAGTACAGGAGATGATCGACATTTGTGATTTTGCAACCGGTATGAGCCGTCAGCTTTGCGGCATCACCATGCAAAGCGAAAGAAGAGAACACAGAATGTTTGAACAATGGCACCCGCTAGGTGTCGTAGGTGTAATAACCGCTTTTAATTTTCCAGTGGCAGTTTGGGCCTGGAACACTGCACTTGCTTTAATTTGTGGAAACACTTGTCTTTGGAAACCATCTTCACAAACACCTCTTACCGCAATAGCCTGTATAAAAATTGCCCAGAAAGTTTTAGAAAGAAACAGATATCCAGCCGAAATATGTTCTTTAGTAATTGGAAAAGGAAGCGAAATTGGCGATCTATTAAATAAAGACCCACGAATTGCGTGCATTTCCTACACGGGTTCTGTTAAGGGGGGCCGCCACGTTGGCATGCTTGTTCAAGAAAGATTTGGAAAAGCAATACTTGAACTAGGCGGCAACAATGCCGTTATAGTTAGCGAAAAAGGTGACATGGATATGGCACTTCGATGTGTTTATTTTGGTGCTATTGGCACCGCAGGACAAAGATGCACCTCCACAAGAAGAGTTATTATTAACGAAAACGTTTACGATGAATTTATTTCTAAACTTAGAAAACTATATTCGAAAACAACAATTGGCGATCCAAGATTACAAAAAAACCTGATGGGTCCGTTAATTAATAACTCAGCAATAGATACGATGCTTAATTCTATTAAGCTTGTTAAGGAACAAGGTGGCAAAATTCTATGTGGTGGCGAAAAACTTAATATTGATGGCGGGTATTACATCAGTCCATGTATTGCAGAAATCGATAACTCAAAACCAATAGTCAAAGAAGAAACATTCGCACCACTTCTTTATGTAATGAAATACAAAACCATTACTGAGGCAATAAAAATAAACAATGATGTCCCACAGGGCTTGAGCAGTGCAATAATAACAAATGACGTCATGGAAAGTGAACTTTTTTTAAGCAACCTAGGAAGTGATTGCGGCATTGCAAACATAAACATTGGCACAAGTGGAGCAGAAATAGGCGGTGCTTTTGGTGGTGAAAAAGAAACCGGTGGCGGTAGGGAAAGCGGATCAGACGCCTGGAAAGCTTATATGCGCAGACAAACAAATACAGTAAACTACAGCGGCACGATTCAACTTGCCCAAGGGATTAAGTTTGAAATTGATTAATTTTTTTATTAGGAGAAATAAAAATGAACGGAACATCAAAAACACCATGTCCCTATAATGAACCAATCAAATCCTACATTGACAACTCTCCCGAGAAAGTTGCAATAAAAAAAGAGCTTGAGAAACAAAGTAAAAATCCTGTTAAAATCCCTTTGATAATTGGTGGAAAAGAGTTTTTTGAAGGTGACACGACTGAAATCAGAGCTCCTCACAATAACAACCTAAAGCTTGGTGAATATCATAAGGCCACTAAAGAACACATATCAATGGCCATAAGCTCCGCACTTAGCGCAAGAGAAGAGTGGTCAAAACTTTCACTTGACGACAGGGCCGCTGTGTTTTTAAAAGCCGCCGATCTGCTGGCAGGACCCTATAGAAACATTCTAAATGCCGCAACCATGCTTGGACAAAGTAAAAATATTTTTCAAGCAGAAATAGATTCAGCATGTGAACTAATTGATTTTTGGAGATTCAATCCATATTTTGCAAAAGAAATATATGCAAAACAACCCGAACTAAATTCACAGGCATGCTGGAACCGTGTTGAGTACAGGGCACTTGAAGGGTTTGTGTTTGCAGTTACACCTTTTAATTTTACATCTATTGCGGGCAACCTACCCACGGCCCCGGCGCTAATGGGAAATGTCTGTATATGGAAACCAGCAAGCAGTTCAGTTCTGAGCGCCTATTACATTATGAAGATATTAAAAGAGGCTGGGCTCCCGGATGGCGTTATTAACATGGTACCAGGAAAAGGCGGGGATGTTGGAAATCCTGTTCTTGATAACCCCAATTTTTCCGGACTTCACTTTACTGGCTCGACCTCAACTTTTAATATGATGTGGAAAAAAATTGGCGAAAACCTCCATAAAGGAATTTATAAAACATATCCACGAATTGTGGGCGAAACTGGTGGTAAGGACTATGTTTTTGCTTATAAAGATGCCGACATTAATGCCTTAAATGTTGCTCTTATAAGGGGGGCTTTTGAATATCAGGGGCAGAAATGCTCCGCAGCAAGTCGCGCCTACGTTCCAAAATCTATTTGGCCAAAAGTCCTTGAGAGCATGAAAAAAATGATAAACGAATTTACAGTTGGCGACCCAATGGATTTCAGAAATTTCATGTGTGCGGTGATTGATAAACCTGCGTTTAACACAATAACCGGGTACATTGAGTACGCAAAAAAAGCCAATGATGCTGAAATTGTGGCAGGCGGTAAATACGATAGTACTAAGGGTTACTTTATTGATCCAACTATAATTCAAACGTCAAATCCAAAATTTAAAACTATGTGTGAGGAAATTTTTGGACCAGTCCTTACTATTTACGTCTATGAGGATAACAAAGTAAAAGAAACACTCGACCTTCTTGACGAAACAAGTCCCTATGCCCTAACCGGAGCAATTTTTGCACAGGATCGTGGCATCATTAAATATATTTCAGAAAGGCTCGTTAATACATCTGGAAATTTTTATATTAATGACAAACCAACAGGTGCAGTTGTTGGTCAACAACCTTTTGGTGGCGCCAGAGCAAGTGGCACAAACGATAAAGCTGGAAGTTATCTTAATCTTTTAAGATGGATAAGTGCCCGAACCATAAAAGAAAACTTTAATCCACCTCACGATTACAAGTATCCGCACATGGATAGCAAATAGTTCTTTATGAAGAAGGATAAAAATAAATTAAGTATTAAAAATATTTTTAGCAGAAACGTTCCTGGCACAACAGCTTGTTTATCTAAAATTACGATTGGCATTGCCGGGTGTGGGGGGCTTGGCTCAAATGCGGCAGTGGCGCTGGTTAGAGCCGGTGTTGGTAAACTGATTATTTCAGATTTTGACATTGTTGAAGAATCAAATCTAAATAGGCAATATTACTTTATTAAAGACATTGGCAAAAAAAAGGTTAACGCACTTAAAGCACACCTTGTATCGATAAATCCCAATCTGAAAATAGAAACCCACCACACAAAACTAAATAAAACCAATGTTGTTACTATATTTCAAAGCACTGATCTATTAATCGAGGCTTTTGATGCTGCCAAAAGCAAGGAGTGGTTAATTGAAACTTGGTGCAATAAATTCCCGCAAAAGCCTCTTGTTTGCGCCAGCGGACTTGGCGGCGTTGGGCACACCTGCGCGCTTATGGCAAAAGAGATGGGCAAAAATTTATTTATTTGCGGTGATGAAATTAGTGACGCCAGAAAGGGCCTTTGTGCTGCAAGAGTTGCAATTGTTGCCAATATGGAAGCAAATGTTGCAATTGAAATACTCCTAAAAAAACATCAAAAAGCCGGATGAGCTAAACAATTTATGATCACCATTAATGAAAATGAATCTTTTGAGTGGAGTGAAAACCTAACAGTAGAAAACCTTCTTAATGCGTTGAATTATAATTACAGTTTTTTAATAGTAACTGTAAACGGTAAAGTAATAAAAAAAGAGGCGTTTAGTACTTTTTTTATTGAAGAAAACGCGGATATAAGAATCACTAAAATTTCTCCCGGTGGATAATTTTTCAAATATTAGCTTTTTTTTGCAAAGCGCACGTATTTGGAGTTATAAATAAATATATGGCACTTTTTAAAAAAGCCCCACAGCCAACCGAGGAGCTTGTTACTTTTTTGAATATCGGTACAAAAATATTAACTAAGGATGTTATGGATCAGTATATCCGCACCCTTGGTAACCACCGGACACACTATGCAACAAACGCGACTTTCGCCAAAAGGGCATTTCAGGAACATAAGGTCTTTAACGTAATAATCACAGAATTTGAATACGACGATGGCACCGCGTTCCAGTTAATTAAAGAGCTTCGCCAAATGAAAGCGCTTGATAATTCCTATGTAATCATGGCAATCGAAAAAGATAGCGAAGTTCATACAAACATCGCCGAAGAACTTGATGCCGATGCTCTGATAGTAAAACCATTTACGGCGCTAGAGCTTGGAAATGAAATAAACATTTTTAAAGAAAAAAAACAAAATAAAACATCTTCATACAATTTATTAAGACACGCCACCATTGCTTTCAGGGAAAAAAAAGCAAACACAGCGGCCGAATTATTTCATAAGGCAATTCAGCTTGACCCGGAAAATCATCTTGTTTATTACAAAGCAGGTCAGTTTTATTTAAATAAACCTGATTATGAATTTGCTGAAAAATACTTAAACACAGCACTTGATCTTAGGGCAAACTTCATTCCAGCCATACACGCACTTGGACAATTGGCGCTTAAAAAAAATAATCTAACAAAGGCTTTCACGCTGCTTCTCAAAGCGCAGCATGCTTCGCCTTTTAATTCAGACAGGGCTCAATTACTGGCCAAATTACACCTAAGATGGGCCGTGGAAGAACTTAGAAAAATGACACCACTTGAACCAAAAAACATGGAGCTTCAGTTTGAACTTGGTAGAATTTATCTTTTACAAAGAGACTACGCTAATGCATTAGCTCACCTAAAGGAGTCGCGGTTTCCAGAAAAGCACAAACATCACAAAGAAAGCCGGGTCTTTCTTGATGTTGTGGGAAGACTTGGGTCCATTAAATAGTACTCGCCACTTAATACCACGAGAAAAGGTTAATTTAATATGCTGTGGCCTATGGTGCCACTATAAATTTATAGGCCCTACTGGGTTTGCTCTTTTTTTGTCCGGCAACACTGCTGACCCGCCACCAGAAAGTACCCCTTGTCGGTCTTTTTATAAGAAAAAAGTTTTGTTTGATTTCTCTATTAACAACCAGTTTTTTAAAATTACTATCTATTGCAACTTCAATATGGTACCGGGTTGAAAAATTAGTTTTCATCCATGTAAGAATAATTTTACCATCTTTGTTTTCTGATTTTTTTAGTGAATACTTAGCATTATCAAGGGGCTTAACTAAATCTGGGGCCAAAAAATTAAATTTTGCAGCATTCAAACTGGACCTAACCTTAAAGCCCTTTCCTAAATTTGCGTAGACTTTATAATAAAGAACATCAGAAAATATTTTCCCTGAACTTAACTTTATAGAGTTACTTTTTATTGTTTTTTCCAGTATTGGATCTTTTGATGTGGGATCTTTTGAAACAATTAGATCATAACTTTTTGCGCCGGGAAACTTGTTCCACCTTAAGGTTATTGAAAAATCTTTAAGTGTTTTTAAACTTCCCTTACCGCTATATTCGTTTGAAGCAAGCTTATCACCCGCAAAAAGCGGGTCCAGAGTTTTAATACCAGTAAAAGTGGAATCTATTTCGAAAGTTTCTTGTGTTAGACCTTCAGTAATTAAGGGCCCACCTGTTT
>CAZQUK010000119.1:0-9725 GCA_964596435.1 uncultured Oligoflexia bacterium | reverse complement strand
TAGTACTATTTTCTCTCATTAAAAAATAACTGAGGCTCGCTCTTATATCTGAATCAAGTATTTTAATACCAGTCTCCAGCCACACATTCACGCCAAACCTTCGATCCAAAATAATGCTTGAATTTTTAACTGTCGAATTTTTTCCAAAATAGACTTTTCCTCTACAACTTCCAAACCATGCGTTTTCTATTTTGGAATTTGAATCAAGTACAATGCCATAATCCGTATACCCAGCTGTTATAAGTCTTGAAAAAGAAGCAAAACATAGTTTTGAGTTTATTAACTCCACTCCACTTCGAATTTCTGCTTTTTTTGGCAACATTGATCCAATACTGATATATGCAGAAGGATCCACATTTGTATCAACAGCAACCATTCCACCGCCATTTTTTACAATCTTAAATTTTTCAAAACTATAATCAGAAGCATCCATTAACTCTAGATCACCATCTCTATAAGAGTAATTATCCTTAAAAAGTGAAAGATCTAAAATTAATCTTCTTAACCGATTAAGTTTTATAAATTGATTTTCAGATACAACGGGTCGTTCTCCTGCAAGCTGTTTATTCAACAGGCTTAAAGCTATTTCTATACCATCAGTTACTCCAACAATTTTTTCATAGGAAATTCCGCTTAAAACAGAATGTAAACGTTCATGAATAATTGTTTTAGCTTGTTCTCTGATATTCATTTTTAAAAATAATTTCTGTTTTATCCAAGTTACAGAACCCCTGGTAACCGCTAATCTTTCTCGAACTGCGCCGTCTGGTAAATTTACAAGATCCATTTCTTCTTTTGCGCTTAAAGGTAGCTCATCAACAAAACAGTAAGTAACATGCCCGCTCAACACATGATCACCTATAAACACAGAAATAAATGGTTTCTCGTTAAATACGCCTTTTTTTACTGCTGCCCCATAACTTACCAGCACATCACTAATTCTTTTAAGTTCTTCAATAAGAAGTGGGTGTAATTGTTTTCTGTTTTTTGGGCGACAGCCCTCTGGTTCTGTGCTACCGGCATCTATTTTACTTCTTTTTAGATATGGATCAGCAAGTATTACTGTATCGTCTTTTAATACTACAGCATCCCCACCGTTTCCAACTCTATGACCTGCATAGGTTTGTATGCTTAATATAAACAAAGACATTATTATCAATGCAGCTTTAGTTTTTTTCATGATTAGTTTTTCTCCTTTATTTTTGTAATCGGAAATAATTGAACTGAAATATTATAAACTTCTTTTTTTTCTCCACTCTCTAAAAACGCACATAGGGTATTCTGAAATTGATTAATCATTTTTTTTGCAGTCGGTAGTTTCTGAGGATCAATCGCCATAGTCATATTCGAAAAATTACGAATACTAACATCATCTTCATCAAGAGATCTTTTCGCCAAATCTAAAGACTGAGAGTGGCTTTTCCTTATGGCTGTATTTGAAATTCCATCCGTTGTACAAAACGAAGTACCAGTTGGTTTTAATTTATCTTTATTGTCTCTTTCCAGCATTTCAAGACGCTCAAGTCTTTCGAGTGCAGTTCTCGCTTCTTGAGTTTTTATGCCAAGTCTTTTTGCAATCCATGATGGATCATCTTTTGCTTTTTCGGTTTCTAAAAGAGATATAATTGCAAAATGATACCAATCTGAAATGATATAAAACTGATCAATTGTAAGTTGTATTGAGGAATTGTTTTTTAATTTACCTAACTTGCTTTTCTTGTCTGGAAATAAAGAAAGTACGTGTTGAGATTCTTCAGGAGATAATAATAATTTGTCACATATATTTTTTGCAAGTTTTTTTGATATAAATCTTTTTCCATTTAGTATCTCTGATAATGCTGAAGGACTAATATTAAGTTTTTTTGCGTAAGCACGAAGTGAAAATGATGTATTTTTACATTGTAATTCAGTGAACCTTTCTCTTAAAATATTTTGAATCATCATTTGATCGGTCATAGCGTAGTGGGTTATATATGCAAAATAGTTGTGTTGCGCAATGCTTTTTGGAACAAAGTGTTCCAAAAATTTGGAACAAAAATATGTTAACTATTACCAATAGTTATTCATCCGTAAGTAACTCAAAAACTTACTGCAAGTTGATAAAATAGCTTTTTAAACCCCCGCGTCATAGGGTGTGGTTTTTTAAGAGGGGGGCCAAGCTTTGTGTTTTCAATAATACAGCTTTGACATTGTTTGTTTTCAGCAGAGCAGTGAATTTTAAAACATTATGTTTATTAAACATAATGTTTAATAAACATTATGTTTGACGTGCATGTGAGACAAGTAATAAAATGTATCTATGAAATTTGTTAATCGTAAAAAAGAACTTGCAGAGCTTGACCGTCTGTCGAAGAAGGCTGGGTTGGGGGTGTTTTTTGGACGACGACGAGTTGGAAAAACACGTATGCTTTCTAGATGGTGTAAAAAGAACAATGCCGCTTACACACAGTCCATTGAGGCTGCCAGCAGCCTTCAGATTACACAAGTATTCGATGACATCAAAAAACATTTAAATATGACCGTAAAACCCATGACTTGGGCTGAATTATTTGAGCTTTTTGATTTATCCACAAACGATATGAAAATATGCATAGACGAGTTCCCGTATCTTGTCGAATCAGACCCGAGTTTGCCAAGTGTATTTCAAAAATGGTTGGACCATAGAAAAAACAAGCGTATCTTTATAATTGTATCTGGATCAAGCCAGAAGATGATGCACGGAATCTTCTTGAATATAAATGCACCACTGTATGGTAGGGCAGAAAAAAATATTCTTATTGAACCCATGGATTATTTGTCTTTTTGCAGGGCATGTGGATTAGATACTAAGAGCATTGAAAGCTTTGTGCGTTTTTCAATGGTTGGCGGGATTCCAAAATATTGGGAGTTTGTTGAACCCGGGATTGATGTAGTTGCACTTGCGGAATCTCTGTATTTTGGCTATGCGCCATATATGGAAAACGAACCCTTCAGGTTGCTTGCAGACGAGAAAATTAACGGCATTATTCCTGTAAATCTGCTAGAAGTCATAGGTCGTGGATCTCATAAACCATCTGAGATGGCATCGCGCCTTGAAATTCCTCAAACAAACCTATCGCGACCATTGAAACTGCTTTCGGATATGTCAATTATAAAAAGAGACATGCCATTTGGTGAATCCACAAGAACATCCAAGAAGGTTCTCTATTCGATATCTGATCCATCAATAAGGTTCTGGTTTAATGTGTTTTCACCGCACAGGAGTCTTTGGAGCAGCTATTCAAATCCGCAAAAAAAACGGCTGCTATTTGAGCATGCTTCAACTGTTTATGAGGATCACATAAGACAAAAGCTTGTTAATGCCAGCCGGTATTGGGAATCGGATATTGAGTTTGATGCCGTAAATATGCAGCAGGATAAATTGGTTGTATCAGAAATCAAATTCAAGTATTTAACCAATAAAGAGAAAAAATTGCTTTTAGGTAAGCTTAATGAATCTTTTTTGCGTACTAAACTTGCCAATAAATATAAGAATGTAAAATTTAGAATTTATGATGTAGGTGATTTGTAAAAAGCGTCCGTCCATTATAAATATGACTTTTTACAATTGCTGCTGATTATAATTGTTCTTCAATACGCAGTGAGTAAGAAATATTTTGTTGTTAATTCTTTGTGAAGCGGCATCTAGTACAACCGCATTATTTGCATTATCCTTAATACCTAGTATAAACCTTGGATTTTTTTATTTTGGTGCCGGAGTTTCTGTTGGCACAGCAAGTAGCAAGACGGGGTATTATGACAGTGCTGTTTTTGGCTTTGATTTTTCTTTGTTCTTTCTTGAGGCGCTTCCAATGTTTGATCTTCAGCAATGCACACTTAGTAATAAGTTAATTCCAATAGCAATTCAGCTGGGTTTTCATTTCTAATGAAGCCTTGTTTTTAAAATGAGTTTTATAAAAAACCTGGCAAAACTTAAACTTTAGAGTTAAAAATATATTATATATAGGAGCATGAAAAAATGTTAAAAGATCTTATTCTTAAAAACAGAAGTTATCGTAGGTTTGTTGAAAGCGAAAAAATATCAATGGATGATCTTCGCGGTTTAGTGGATCTTGCGCGCCTTTCTGCTTCAAGTGGTAATTTTCAGTTTTTAAGGTTTTACCTTTCAAGTGACTTGGAAACAAATAATAAAATTTTTCCAAATCTCGCTTGGGCAAAACATCTAAGTGGATGGAAGGGACCAGCCGAAGGAGAGCGTCCGTCAGCATATATAATAATTTTAGGTGTTAAAAGTTTTGAAAAGTTTTTTAGTTGTGACCACGGTATTGTTGCGCAAAGCATGCTTTTAGGTGCCGTAGAAAAGGGTTATGGAGGGTGCATGATTGCGGCAGTTAACAGAAAAGCTGTTATGAAAGAATTAAATATTTTCCAAGATACTTATCAACTGCAATTAGTTGTGGCACTTGGAAAACCAGGAGAAACAATTGTAATCGATAAGGCCACAAAAAATAGTGATCTTAAATACTGGCGCGACTCAAACAGTGTTCACCATGTTCCAAAACTTGCTTTGGATGATTTGATTATTAGCTAGTCGCCCGTGAAAAAAAAATAAACTAATGGTCTATTGGTGGGTGTAATAAACGCGTGAAGGTCGGGTGGGCGGTCAGTGATGGCGCGTATCGGGGCATAAGCGCCAGTGGGTGTACGGATTTCCAGTTTTAGTACGGGGTAGACCACCAGCTCTACCTGAGTCTTAATCAACTATAAGTAATTCTGATTCTTGACATAAACGTAAGTAACACTGTCAAAATGCCAGAAATTAACGGGGTACACAGCCATCCATAAAGAATATAAAGTACGTTTCTTTTGTTCAGACTCTCAAAGCCCTTAATAAAGGCAATCCCAATTACTGCGCCAACAATTGCCTGCGAGGATGAAACCGGGACACCAACAAATGCATAAATATGAACTGTAATTGCAGAAGCTAACACCGTTACGAGTGCCGAAAAACTGTCTATTGGAATAATACCGCGCCCAACAGTTTTCATAACATTTTTACTGTATGTAACAACGCCAAAAGCAATACTTAGTGCACCAATAAGACACGCCTCAAAACCGGTTATTAGTTTCGTCTGAAAGAAAACACCAGTTACGTTTGCTACATTGTTTGCACCAAGCGCGTAGGCTGAATACATGCCAAAAACGACAAGAAGTTTTCTAATTATGGAATCAAATTCAAAAAAATTAGGGTTAAGCTTTCTGAAAATTAATCCAAGTATATTATATAAAAGTAATGATATAAGCGCGGCCCCTATTGGTGTTCCAATCCAACAAATTACAATTTTTACAAGCACTGACCAATCAACACCCTTACCGATCAAACCTCCTCCAATTATGGCACCAACTACGGCCTGACTTGTTGAAACTGGAAGTTTTAGTTTTGTCATTAATCCAACGGAAATTGCGGCAGCCAGCATTGTAATAAAAGCCTGACTTACGGTTTGATCAGTAAGACTGCCAAGAGTTTCAAGGCCTGCTTGTCCACGAATTATGGCACCAATTATCACGAAAATAGCCGTTAAAATAGCGGCCGTTCGCCAGCGTATGATGTTTGATGTGACGGCTGTTCCAAAAACATTAGCAGCATCGTTTGCGCCAAGTGACCAACCTAAAAGGATTGCTGATGATATGTACCACATATTTTATTTTAATTTCTTGAGTTTCAAAAATATCTTTTAACCGAAGCTATATTTACCCGGTCACTGAAGTTTTCGGCATTATCAGAAATTCCACCAATTGTTAGAACCAGGTGCCTTAAAATAATTCTTTGAAAATCGCTGATTTCATCCGACCTGAACAGATCATAAATTAATTTTCTTTCCATAAAATCGGACTGGCTTTCTAGTTGATCAATAATGTCCACGATGTCAGGAATATCCCTTGAGTTATTAAGGAATGCTTTAAATAAATTTATGGCTTCATTAACAGCTTCAAGGTTTACATTAACAAGTTCTTTAGTTCTTTGATGAAAGGATTTTGGAATTATAATATTTTCGGAGTAAATGCTTTGGAGGACGGTTTCAATTTTGCTGGGTATTTTGTCCATTGATTCAATAAGAGCAAGAATATCACCTCTTGATTGCGGGATCAGATTTCTTGAGTACATAAGAAGTTCAATTTTTCTTCTTTTATCATCACCTTCTGATTCGAATCTGTGCGTGAGTCTTTCTAGTCGCATGAATTCATCGCTTAACTGATTGCAGTGAAAAAATTCATCCATTGAATTTTTAAAACTTTTAACACACCTGTGGATGGTTTCTAAATATTCAAGAATAAGAATTTCGACTTCATTTTTTTTGGTTTTGAAAAACTGCATATTGATGTGATCCCCCGAGAAAAAAAGCTATCAAAAAACGTAAAAAAATTAAAGGCTTATGAAATATTATCTTTTGCCCGTAGTGGGGCGCGGAACTAGCTGTTTTTGTTGGGAAATTTGGCTTGGATGGTGGGGGCTTATGTGGGGTGCAAGGCAATGTCTGAGGGAATTACATTATATATTGAGTCAATATATAATGAAAATTTCTGTTTTTCTTTGCAATAAATTTGTCACAAGCGATAGTATTTAACTCACAGGTGAGAAAAAAGAAAAAGAAGCTAACAACAAGAATTATTAACAGAGTTTTAGGCTACGAGTATCTTCGGCCAATGGTTTTTCTCGTGGTTTTTGTTACGACATCTACAGTGACCACGTTTCTTTTTGAATATGGTCATAATGAGGCCTTTGACGATTTAAAAAGCACACTCTGGTGGCAGATCATAACATTTTCAACAACGGGTTATGGTGACATGGTACCTCAAACCACGGGTGGTAGAATTGCCACTGTTTTTACAATAATGCTGGGTCTTGGGGTTGTAAGTTTTTTGTCTGGTACTATGGCATCTGTTTTTGTTGACAGAAAATCAAGATTAAAAGGGGGACTTGTGGATTTTCCAAAAATTAAAGGTCACTTTGTTGTTTGCGGTTGGAAGATTAATTTAACGGCACTTCTTAAGGAAATATTACTTTTTAATCAGGATATGAGTGCAGATCAGATTGTTCTGGTGTCAAATGCAGATCCTGACAGAGTTGCTGAAATTAAAGAGGACCCTGCGCTTCGTGACCTCAAGTATGTTAGGGGCGATTACTATGCAGAATCAACACTAAATCGTGCAAGTGTTAAACAATCAAAAAAAGTTATAATTCTAGCCGACAGGCTTGAGAGTGCCTCAATTGCTGAGGTTGATTCAAAAACGGTTATGACCGTTCTTGCCATTAAGGCAATGAGTAGGGATATTTTTGTCTGCGCTGAGGTTCTTGATAAAAAATATGTAAACTATCTTAAACAAGCCATGTGCGACGAGATAATTCTAGTTCGTGATTATGCACAAAGGATGCTGGCAAATGCATCAGCACTTGATGGCATATCACACGTGCTTTATGATATGATATCGCCAGAGGGGAGTGACGCTAGGCTCTCCACTATTGATATTCCGAGGGAGTTTATTTTAGGTGAGTATGGTAAATTCAGGCAGTCACTTGATCAGACAAAAAACATTTTAATAGGTGTGCTTGAGAATACGGGGTCATCGCAAAAAATGAAGTTAGATGCATTAAGAGAAGCGCAAAAAACACCGGATGTTTCAAAGCTTGTTACGAACCTGCAGCATGTGAAATCAATGGAACCGAATTGCCCCGTTATTTTTCCAAAAGAGGACTACATAATTGCTAAACATTCAAAAGCCATTGTTCTTGAAAAAAGGGTATAGTTGCTTATGCTTTCTAAAGAAGAAATTTTAGAAAAACTTAAAAAAATTGCAATTTTCAAGGATTTTACTGATGCTGATCCGGCATGGCCAATCCTTTTTAATGTTTTGCAGCAAAAAGAGGTGAAAGCTGGTGATAACATTATTGTCGAAGAAGAAGTTGGGGCAGAAATGTTTATTCTTTATTCCGGGGAGGTTGAAATTCAAAAAAAGACCAGAGCAGGGGATGTTTACACTGTGACGTGTCTTCCAAGTGAGATGAATATATTTTTTGGTGAGCTTGCCCTGATTGATGACGATAGGCGCTCGGCGACGGTTAAGGCGAATCAGGATTGTGTGCTTTTTTCCATGAAAAAGGATGATTTTATTAAAATGGGCAACGATCACCCGGAAATAGGGCTCCTCATAACCCGTGCAATTTCAAAGATTTTATCCTCCCGCCTTAGAAAAACAACGCAGGATATGATAACGCTTTTTGATGCGCTTGTAGTTGAAGTCGGCGGTTGACACATGCCGGCCACTCGACACATGCCGACGCTGGCAAGAGTGTGCTCCTACCTAGCGCGATTAATGTAAGCATTGTTGCAAGCAAGTGTCTGTTTGTAAGCATGTGTATGTTGGTAAGTGCTAAGTCGCATTCACTTATAGTGCTTGAAAAAAATATACACTTAAGCAATATTATCACAAATTAAACACGAACAAACCCAAGGTGATGCGCAATGAGTCAATTACAAAAACTTCCTGGTCTTGGTCAGTCTGTATGGCTTGATAATATTTCAAGAAATCTCATAACATCAGGAACACTAAAAAAACTTATTAAAGAAGATGGCATAAGAGGGGTTACGTCTAATCCTTCGATATTTAAAAACTCAATTGCAGGCAGTGACGACTATTTAGAGTTTATTCAAAAAATACTAGGTTCTGATAAAAATATTGATACAAAAACTCTTTATGAAAAGCTTGCCATAAGAGACATTCAGGATGCCTGTGATATTTTTGAACCGGTTTATAAAAAAACAAATTGTCTTGATGGTTACGTTAGCCTTGAGGTTTCACCACATCTTGCAAACGATACTGAAGGCACAATTCATGAAGCAAGAAGGCTAAGTAGTACCGTTAACAGAAAAAACCTTATGATTAAGGTGCCCGCAACAAATGATGGGCTTCCTGCCATTGAGACAATTTTATCAGAAGGCATTAATGTTAATGTCACATTAATTTTTGACCCTGAAGCTTATAGAAAAGTTGCGCAAACGTATGTGCGTGGTGTGCGTAAGTTCATAGACGCTGGTGGAAACCCAGGGGCGCTTGAAAGTGTTGCAAGTTTTTTTGTTAGTCGGATTGATACAGCCGTAGACAAGGAACTTGTTGCAAAGGGCGCGGGCGTGGACTCTAAACTTCTTGGAAAAGCCGCAATTGCAACCTCTTGTGAGGCATACAAAATCTTTGAAGAGGAATTTAATAGGCCAGAATGGCTCGAACTTGTTGTGAATGGTGCAAGCAAGCAAAGACTTCTATGGGCAAGTACCGGAACCAAAAGCCCAAAATATTCAGACGTGCTTTATGTTGAAGAACTAATTGCTGTTGATACTGTAAATACTCTTCCCGATAAGACACTCAAGGCATTTAGGGAACATGGTAGTGTGGAAAAAAATATTTTGGCAAACCTTAAAACCTCAAAAAATATTTTAGACAAAATTGAAGCCATGGGTATTTCAATGCGTGCAATTTATGACAAACTTCTTGATGAGGGGCTTGGTTCCTTTAATGCGGCTTTTGATGAGTTACTTGGGGCCATTAATAAAAGGCGCGGTTGAATTTAAAACTGGCTTAAAACAGATTGCATATTAGCTACCAACTACACTAACTGTTCAGGCAAAGTCTATATGTAAATGGTAGATATTCAATCTGGAAAGATGAAGAGACTGGCTTTCGCTGGATAA
>CAZQUK010000118.1:0-9859 GCA_964596435.1 uncultured Oligoflexia bacterium | reverse complement strand
GTATAAGTTAAAAAATAAATTGTATAGTTGTTTAAATTTAAATTGCAAACCGTATGATTTCCAATTGCCAATCACTACAAATTTTATATAATCCAGTCTGACCCTTAACGCACCGGAGCCAAAAATCTTTATGAACAAAGAACAAACCATACGCAAAGAAATTGTACTTTTTGTTGTTGCCGTTGGTACCTTATTAACCGCCATGACCCATTCTATTGTGAACTTGGCGCTTCCAAGTATTAGCACAAATTTTATGGTTACAATCGATCACACACGCTGGGTAATGCTTTCATTTTTATTTACTACAACCGTACTGCTTTTAATTATGGGGAGACTCGGAGATCTAATTTCGCATAAAACAATTTTTATATTGGGCTATATTGTATTTGGTACTTCCTCAGCCATCTGTGGCCTTTCAGATAGTATAAATATGTTGATCATGGCTCGTGTTATTCAGGGTCTTGGTGGCGCCATGATTATGGCAACAGGGCCTGCACTTTTAACGACATCTTTTCCAGGAGGGCAACGGGGGCGCGCACTTGGAATGCTTGCAACAGCAACTTATATTGGTCTGACAATAGGCCCACCCCTTGGTGGATTTATTATTTCAACACTAGGCTGGAGATGGACATTTTTTATAAATATTCCTGTTGTTTTAATTGTACTTGTTATGGGTGTTTTTTTCTTACCACAAACCCAAAAAACAAGTGTTTTTAACTTTGATTATCTGGGTTCTATTACTTTTGGTCTTGGTATTTTATTTTTATTAATTGTTTTAACGCGTGGACAGACCTGGGGTTGGGGTTCACCGCAAATCATAGGCTGCTTAATTTTAGGCGTTTTAATTTTTTTAGTTTTTGTAAGACAAGAACTCAAGCACAAACATCCCCTACTAAACCTTAAACTTTTTAAGTCTTATACATTTTTAGGCTCAGCAATTGGAGCACTAACAAATTATATTGCAGTTTTTGTGGCAATTATTCTGTTACCTTTTTATCTGCTTGAAGCATTAAACGTGAGTTCATCGCAGGCGGGCCTAATTTTAGCGGCGCAACCTCTTTTAATGGCAATTGTTGCATCACCTTCCGGGTGGCTATCTGATAAAATTGGGAGCAGATGGCTTTCCTTTATTGGTATGTTAATTTTATCCATTGGACTTGCAGGACTTTCAACTCTAAATGAAGGCACGAACAATTTTATTATTGCGGTTTTTCTGGCAATCACAGGGCTTGGAACGGGAATCTTTATATCACCAAACTCAAGCACACTGATGGGTTCTGCTCCTCGCGAACAACAGGGCACTGCAAGCGGAATTATGGCTGTTGCACGTAACCTTGGAATGCTAATTGGCATTACTCTTGGTACAGTTGTTTTTGCACTTAGTGGCGGTAAAACGGGAGCTGGAATAATATGGGAAGAAACAGATTACAATGCCATGAGAAATGCTTTCATAGTTGCCGGCCTTATTGCTTTTATTGGGGCTTTTCCATCACTGCTTAAGGGAAAATTTAATTCAGACACCTCACAAAACACAAACTTGTAACATTATCTGACCAGAATGACCAAGCTCAACCACAATAATTTTGCGTAGTTACACAACACGCAAGCTAGGTTGGTTTATAAATATATTTATAATAATCATATAATATTTTTTATTTGCATTGCCCAAGTTTTGCGTTAATTACTCCCCCAAGAAACAAACACAAGAGGTAATCTAAAATGAAAAATATATATGTAATTATTTTAACACTTTTTTTATCAATACAAGCCAGTGCCGGATACAGTACTTATTTTTCCCCCTCAACAGATCTGGAAAATGTTGCTCTGAATGTTATAAATAAGGCAAACCGTTCGGTTGATATTGCAATATATAGTTTTTCATCAAAC
This sequence comes from uncultured Oligoflexia bacterium, assembly GCA_964596435.1. Lineage (GTDB taxonomy): Bacteria > Bdellovibrionota > UBA1018 > UBA1018 > CAZQUK01 > CAZQUK01. Next base: position 7,972 of record CAZQUK010000118.1, on the reverse strand, counting down.
AAAATGAGGAGCCTGCTTCAGGATAAATTACAAAACGGTGTTAGCGTTAGAATCGTTATGGAAAAAGGTAACGAACCGCAAAGCCGCAACTTTCTTAAACCCCTCATAGAACTGGGGGCAAGAGCAAGGTATGTAACGGTAATTAACCATCATAAATTTATTATTGTAGATAACAGCATTCTGCTGAATTCTTCAGGCAACTTTACAGATAGTAGACTTTCAAAAACCTATGATGAAAACCTTATAGTGTGCACAAACTGTAGCGACAGAATAAATGCCTATAAAAACGAATTTGATTCAATTTTTGAATACAGTAATGTTATTGGACTTGAACACGACACCCGCATACCAAATATTTATAAAAACAAACCAGTTCATGATAATTATGAGGATCTTGCACTTTTTACCTCTAGTAATTTTTATCCATATATTAACAGTAGAAATGAGCTAATTAGCTTTAGAACAAAACCACAACAAAACGGTATGGGTAACGTTGACGAGGTCTTGGTATCTGCCATTAATAACGCAACTGATAGCATTATTATAGCCACGGGCCATTTTCGTTCAAAACCACTTTACGACGCACTTGTAAATGCTGTTAAAAGAGGTATTAAGATCCACGTAGTACTGGATGGACAGGAATACATATCGGAATCCAAACAAGCCAATCAAAACAAAAAAGTGGAAGAATGCCTAGAAAAATCACCTGAAACAAAATGCTACCGTTCCGGATTATATTTTTCAAGACTCTTAAAACAGGCAGGCGCAATTGTAAAATACAAATACTACAGTCTAAGATGGAACTTCCCTTTAGCAAAACAAATGCACCATAAATATATGCTAGTTGACAACACAACACTCTTCACAGGTTCCTACAATTGGTCATACAACGCTGAATACAAAACATTTGAAAACGTGGGTGTATTTAATAGCAACGAACATCCAAACGTTATTAAAGCATTTAAGGATAATTTCAAAGAAGTATATAATTATGGAAAAGATCAAATTAATACATTTATTGAAAGCATTAAGTCTGCCACCAGCTCAATCCCAATGCACTTTGCACCAATGACAATTACAACCGAACAAATTGACGCCATAAGAACAATATCAACAAGAAAATGCAGGAATCTGTATTCAACACCGGCTGGATCACCAAAGTGTAATTTTTAGATGATACCAATTCCAAAAAAAAATATGCAAGTATTGAGTGCAACTATTGGAATATTAGATGAAAATATTAGGACAAAAGTGTAATTTATTTTTGTAATGGGTATAACTCGCTAGAACCCCGGCACAACGCGCCGCACACGTTATAAATTATTATTTTGTTTTCAGTTTTGATTGTTTTTTATAATATTTAGAAACAACAAATTTGCTAAAAACAAAATGAAAAACAATATTCTTATCGTAGATAACGATAGTAACTTTATTGAGATTGTGTACACAATAATTGAGAATTATTTTGATTCATCGATTAAGGATGTTAATTCAGCAAGTCTTGCCATTGATGCGCTAAAAGCTGAAACCTTCACTTACATACTGTTGTCCACACAATTTCAAATTTCTGAACTTAAATCACTAATTAGCTTTTCGAATATAAAAGATATTCCGATTATACTGCTCAAAGAAAATAATGATACAAATGCGCTTCTTCATGAATTTGAGTTTGCAGGAACAATTAATAAATCAAATATTATTATTGAACTGCCACAAAAACTAAAAAAAGTCGACAGCGCTGCGTCCACTATCGAAGAATGTATATTACCAAAGTTTTCCAAAGTAAGATTGTCTTCGCTTGAAAAAATAAACACACTTTCATGCGACGTATTCGTTAAATTATCTGAAACCAAATTTGTTAAAATACTTAATAAAAATGACCTTTTTGGAAAAGAAGACACATTCAAATACACGGGTCGCGGGTTAACTCACGCACATATTGAAAACAAAAACCTGGAGGAATTTCTTAACAATTTTTTAAGAAATATAACAGGCATTAATGCCGTTTCAAAATACAAAACAAATCCAGAACTCATTGACACTCTCAATATTAAAGACGTAGATATACTTGAAGATCTTAAAAATATATCCAAATCGCTTCTAAAAGCAAAAAACAACAATCTTGAAATTGAGCATTCTAAACACATCTCAGAGCAATCACTAAAAAAGATTCATACAGCCTATCATAAACTTCAAATCAACGAAGACACAAAAACTCTAATCAAGGTAAGTGCAAGCCTTGCAGTTTATACTATTTCAAAAAGTCCCCAATTAAATGATTTGTTCACAAAGAAATTTGACAAAAAAGACTCTTATATTTGTTCACACAGCGTACAACTGGCAGAAATTGCCTGTATGATTGCCGCTCAAATGGGTTGGAACTCTGAACTAACAAGGTACAAGCTTTCGCTTGCAGCATTTCTACACGATCTAACACTTAAAAACCCACAACTTGCTGAAATCCAAAGACTCGATGATATTCGAATACTTGTTGATAAAAAAGCACATGATCTGGAAAATGAAATAAGAAATCACCCCATTGGAGCTGCAGAATTAACGCGTCAACTCCAGGAAATTCCTCCTGATGTTGATGATATAGTACTTCAACACCACGAAAGGCCAAGTGGGCACGGGTTCCCCAATAACTTGAGCGCAAAAGCAATAACACCTTTATCTACCGTCTTTATTGTTGCACACGATTTAGTTGATTATTTATACTCCAAGGACGAGGAAAACATAAACATGAAGGATTTTATTTACAGGAACCATGCAGAATATACGTCAGGCTTATTTAAAAACATTGCTCTCAAAATATCGAAAAACTAACCGCCATTAGCCCCACTTGAGTTTTTTAATTCATCCAAATAATTTTCAATGCTTTTATCGAGCTTAAGGGCTTCTTTTTCACGATCTTCATCTTCTACTTCTTTTGTTTTTTTATAAAGCGAGGTTTTTTTTACTGAACTTGAAGCCTTACCGCTAACAAGTGGCAAAAGGGTATCTATTCTGCCTTTTACAGAACTTAGTCTTTCTTCAAAAAAACTAAGATAGTTTTTCGCAATATTATCATTTTTTTCTTTATTGTTTATTGTTTTAATTAGCACCGTAAAAGCCGCCAAAGAGTCCACACAAAGACCTGTGAAAATGGGTATTGCCTCTTCTTTTTTTCCATTTGCGACCTTAAAACCTACAAATTTACAAATTTCGGCAATGTTAGAAATTCTTAGGAACCCCGTATGCTCGGGTTCCACTTTTAATATTTCATTAACAGATTTAATTATCTTAACAAAACATTCTGATAAATCCACAAGCAGCTCTTTTGGAAATGACTGATGCGCCTTATTTAGTGCATTAACAATAGCACTGGCTTCTTGCAGGATTACATCTGTTGAACCAACAAACTTATTTTTTAGCTCTTCGGTTTTTTCCGCACTCATGTTTGCAGGTCCCCCACACACTACCGTCCTTATCTACAAAGCCTGTCAAAAACTTGCCTGGGGTTTCTGCTATCTATGTAGTTGCTTGGACTTATAGTAGCACCAGTAAAGGTTTTCAGGTTCTTAAAAAACACCTCTCTTAATATAAGCTCATCATAAATTTCAGATGAAATAATATTAAGCTTAAGACTCTCAAGCTTAGTAAGTAAATAATCAATAGATACAATTTTATAAACCCTATCCATTTCAAGTCTTTTACCATTAACCATGACTTCAAGCACTTTGCATTTATCCGCTCTAAAAGTTAAACCCGACCACGAATTTCCGCCTCCAGTTCTTTGTATTCCACTTTCAATAAGACGCAAAAGGTCAGCGCCATATAGTTCATAACGGGCAAGAACATTATCAAATGGTAAAGTATTGTAAATATGACCATAATTAAGAAACCCAGGAAAAAGGTTATCCCTGATTCCACCATTATTAATTAATGCAACATCAGCCACGGGGTCTATAAATTTCATAAAATCTGTATAAAGATTTCCCATTCCATTTTCATCATAGTATGATCTTTGTACGTCACCCGTTACATTAATACCAAGTTCACGCAGTTTAATCTTTTTCACCCTCTCAAAATCTGCGGCCAAAAGCTGTCTGACATTCATGTCTGGCGCAACAAACTCACCTAAAAATGTTGCCCGCTCAACAGTCCACGGCAGATCACGAATACTTTGTTCTAAACATTTATATGCACCATTATGTTTTATACCAGTGTAACAAACCTCTGAACTGTTAATAACTGAACTACCAGTATCTTTTTTTGAAAGATCCACCCACGACACCATTTGCCCTTTGGCATATGGTTGCATTATGTATGTTCCGTTATAACGCTTAAATGCCTTTTTATGTGTATGACCACCAACAATAACGTTAACCAAACCGACAGGTAGCTTCTTTAAAATACCAAGAAGGTTTCCATCACGACAAGTTGATATATCATCGATATTTTCTTGTGAATTATCGGCGCAATCAGTGCCTTCATGCACCATTACAACAATAAAATCCGCACCCTTTCTTTTAAGATTGCGTGCTTCATTAACAATGGACTGCACCGGATCTAAAAATCTTAACCCTGATAAGTTTTTAGGATTCGTTGTACGCGGAGTATATTTAGAACTTGCACCAACAACTCCAACTTTAATATCACCAGAAGTGAGCATAGCTGAAGGTCTCACCCAACCCGGTATTCCTCCTGACTCATTTTCTATATTGGATGCAAGAAAACGAAAGTCAGACTGTTTTGAAATTATTTTTAAGGCTCCCTGTGGGTCATCACCTGGTTCAACAGGCGTTGATTTAGGACCAACAGGACCATAATCAAAATCGTGATTTCCAACAGCTACAGCACTTACACCTAAATAGTTATAAAAACTTACAACTGGCTTGCCCTCGCCTGTGTTTGAAATTAAAGTACCCTGAAACATATCGCCAGCATCGACAATAATAACTGGGATATTTTTCTTCTGTTTTATAATTTTAATGTAGCTTGACAATATTTCTGCACCAGCAAGATAAACTGTCTCCCCCTGCTTGCTTGTTAAAAGGCTGGTTTCAAGTGCGCCATGAAAATCCGTAAGGGCAATAACGGTAATTTTTTTGTCTGTCTCTACGTTTGCATCACGAACATATCTGTCACGAGCAAAAGAAAGCGAAGAAACCGCCAATACAACCAAAATAAAAGATAGGATTTTACGTTGCATGAAGGGCCCCCCTTACGAAGCTATATGTTGTTATTAGTAGCTTTTAGTACTTAATGAGTTTATTTGCCAGAAAGTTTTTAAATTAGCGCGCACAAGTGCTATCTGTTTGACAATAAAGGGTTTTTACCACTAATGCTTCCATTCCAAAGCATACACGTTCACCAATTTCTTCTATACTTCTATACGCTCAAAAAACGTGTTATGAAGTTTACTTAATGAATGAAAAAATAATATTCTCAATGGTTAGAGTAGATAAAATATATCCACCCAACAAGAAAGTTTTAAGGGACATTTCCCTTTCATTTTTTTATGGAGCAAAAATTGGTGTTTTAGGTTTAAATGGTGCCGGTAAATCCACACTTCTAAAAATTATTGCAGGAATAGAAAAGGACTTTGTTGGGGAAGTTGTAATTAATGACGGAATTACTGTAGGCTACCTTTCACAGGAACCAAAACTTAACCACGATAAAACGGTAAAAGAAAATGTTTTAGAAGGACTTAGCGACATTGTTACACTTCTTCGGGAATATGAAGAAATTAGCATGAAGTTTTCGGATCCCGACATGGACCCCGACCAAATGGACAAGTTACTCGAAAAGCAAGGCGCACTTCAAGAACTGATTGAACACAAAAATGGCTGGGAAATTGATAACATTGTTGATGTGGCAATGGATGCCTTAAGGCTCCCACCACCTGATGCAACGGTTGCAAACCTTTCTGGTGGTGAAAAAAGACGCGTTGCCCTTTGCAAACTGTTACTACAAAAACCAGATGTTCTGCTTCTTGATGAACCAACCAACCATCTTGATACAGAATCTGTTACCTGGCTTGAGCAGTTTTTAAAGCGTTATGAAGGAACTGTAATTGCCGTAACACATGACAGATACTTTTTAGACAACATTGCCGGTTGGATTTTAGAGCTTGACCGAGGACACGGCATTCCTTGGAAGGGCAATTACTCCTCCTGGCTTGAGCAAAAACAAAAACGGCTAGAGCTTGAAAAAAAGCAGGAAGATAAACGAATTAAATCACTAAAAAATGAACTTGAATGGATAAGAATGAGTTCAAAAGCACGCCAAGCCAAAGGAAAAGCGAGGCTGAATGCGTATGAAAAACTCCTTCAAGAAGACACTCCAGATAAAATTGAGGATATTGAAATATATATTCCACCAGGACCCCGACTTGGTAGAAGCGTTATTGAAGCCAAGAACCTTACAAAATCTTATGATGATAAACTTCTTTTCGATGATATTTCCTTTATAATTCCACCTGCAAGTATTGTTGGTGTGATAGGTGGAAACGGTGTTGGAAAAACTACATTATTTAGAATTTTAACCGGCAACGAAACACCTGACAAGGGAACAACCAAACTTGGTGAGACCGTTCAAATTGCCTACGTTGATCAAAGCAGAGAAACTTTAAATCACGAAAACATGCTTTGGGAAGAAATAGCTGGCGGCAACCACGAAACCATCATGCTTGGAAAAAAGGAAATGTCCTCGCGTGCATATTGTGCCAGATTTAATTTCACTGGCTCTGACCAACAAAAATATGTTTCAACGCTTTCGGGTGGTGAAAGAAACAGGGTACATTTAGCCAAAACATTAAAAGCCGGAGCGAATGTTATTTTACTCGACGAACCAACAAACGACCTTGATGTTCACACATTAAGGGCACTTGAAGAGGCACTTCTTAATTTTGCAGGTTGCGTAATTGTTATTAGCCATGACAGGTGGTTTTTAAATAGAATTTGTACACACATTATTGCTTTTGAGGGCGACAGTCAGGTTGAGTTTTTTGAAGGTAATTACCAGGATTATGAAGAATTCAAAAAACAGAAACTTGGCATTAAGGAGTTACAACCCAAAAGAATTAAGTACCGCCCCCTTATGAGGCATTAATTTATTATTTTAATATATTATTACTTAACTTACCCAAAACCTCCTCAATTGAGGCCACAAAAACAAAGCTGTTTATTCTGCCGCCTGCAGAAAAATACTCTTTGGGTGTTAATACTTTTTTAAATTCTTTTTGCACTTTTTTAAGCGTCATCGAAGAAGAACTTGCATCGATTTCTTTAATACAAAAAACATACAATATTTCTAGGTTTTCACTATTCATCTTAAAATATATATTTACCTGCTCCATGGAAGCAAAAGTTTTTCCGGCAGGTGGAACAAGTTTAATGTCAACGACACCTTTTTTGGATTTTCTTGCTTTTTCAATAAATCTAAAAGATGTACAAAAGTTTTCAATAAAGTTTGCAATAAGACGGCTGGGTTTTACTAAAAGCTGTAATTGGCCAAGCAATTGTGTGTTTGTTCCTTTTCCATAAAGCACATAGGGACTCCCGTTTGTTTCTGTTATGTAATGATTTACATCAAAGGTAAATTGCCATTTGAGAAAACCACTTTCCTGCTGTGGGGCAAGAGTTAGGTCTGTAGTCGTAACCGTGGGGGCAAGGGCTAGGCCCGTGGCCGTAGCCTTGGACGCAACAGTAGTCGTGGCTAAAACAGTACCCGTGGACGCAACCACATCTGTGGCTAAAGCAGTGCCCGTGCCTATGGCCGTATCCACACCTGCACTAACACATGCACCCGTACCAGTACCCGCACCAGAACCGGTATCAATACCCGTGTTCAGTTCTAACGCTGTTAGATTGGTAAAGGCATTTTTATCTTTTGCCTGAACTTTTTTTGTACTGCCGTATGCAATAAACACACTTAATTCTGAAAGTTTTATTTCCAAATTTGAATGATTTTTAACCCATAACGTGCC
>CAZQUK010000117.1:0-9949 GCA_964596435.1 uncultured Oligoflexia bacterium | reverse complement strand
CAAAAAGTTCAACAATTTCAAACTATATCCGCCGTAAGTTTTTGAGAAGTTACATCCGGCATCCTTAACTGGTTATTTTCTTTAAGTATTTTCAAAATACTGTCCAAACCTTCATGCATTGTGCCGGTACCTAATGGCTTGAGCCTAATTTCGACAGTTCGATCGGTGACTCGTATTTGTCCGGGTTGCCTCCAGAGATTTCGAATCAATGATAAGGTCTCATCCTTTTTGGAATGAACACTTTTGAACATGCATTGCAACCATTTTTCACAATTATAATTCATTGCCTTGATCGCATTGATCAGTAATCTTCTTTTTTGCGCAATCATGCTGTTGATTTTCTGTCTCTCAGGATTTGCCCTCTTGACTACATAATCAGGCGCTGGTTCCGTTTTATATGTCGTAAGCAGATCAATTCCAAAATGCTCGATCATGTACTTAAAACAATTTTCCCTCTCGCCATCTCCTCTGTAAAAGATAATAGATCTAATCTTCAAATTCAAAAAACATCACTGAGAAAATCCTCCTCGATCAAATATCAACGTCCGGCGTTTCAGCTTCACTCCAAAATCTCCCATGTCAGTAACCAATGATTAAATGTAAACTTGGCTTATTTTTGGAGGCCCAGTTGGTAGCCTGCTTTCTGACAAGGCGGTTGAACTTGGAATGGTGGAAAAAATTTCACACACTCAAGTGGGGCGAATTTAAAAAAAACGAAGTGAAGCCTCATTTGAAAAGACAATGGTGTCTTGAAAAACTAAACTCTCAATTTATCTGGCAAATGGAAAAGCTCCTTGATGTATACGAAAAGCCCTATGATCCAAAGTATCCAGTGGTCGGTTTTGACGAAAGGCCCTGTCAATTAATTGAAGACATTTTACTCCCACAACCCGTAGAGCCGGGAAAAGAAAAACGAGAAGATTCTCACTACAAACGAAATGGGGTGGCAGTTGTGTTGGGTGCGGTTGAGCCTTTATCAGGAAAACGGTTGCATGAAGGTTACGAGCGAAAAAAAAAGCAAGCTGGCTTAACATGGCCGAAATTGAATTTTCAGCACTTTCAAAGCAGTGCCTTGATCGCAGAATTGGCCACATCAGTTTCCTGAAGAAAGAAGTGGCGCTCTGGGCGGCCAATTGCCGAAATAAAAAACGAGTAAAAATAAGCTGGCAATTTACGAATGAAGCCGCGAGAAAAAAATTCAATCGATTTTACACTGAAATGGTTGCCAATTAATGTTACAATGTACTAGGGCAAATTGTCTATTGGAAAGCCATCTTGTGGACACGGTTCGTCATCAGAATGATAGGCGCTGTTGCAGTTCCCATTTTCGTTGGCTATTACCATGTATTGAAGAACTCTTCCGTTGCCGTGAAAAGTACCATGTTTTGGGAATGTGTAGTTCTCAGCGTCTATAACCTGAGGTCTGTAAGGATTACCAATTCCACCAAGATAAATATTGGTTCCTCCAGATAAAACCTTTCCAACTTCTATCTTTCTTTTGTCACAATCTTCTTTGTCAGAGTTATTACCCTGAATTGCCGAAAGCACGGTTTCATCATCGTCCAGAATATTAATAAGAAACATGTAGCGTTCTTCAGGGCTATCTTCGTCTGTAGCTTTTAAGCATTGTAACATTACCCTGTCTGATGTAAATCTGAGTTCGGCTTTTAATTCTTGTGTCCTTGAAACTTTGTAAAAAGAAGTGGCGCAGCCGGATATATAGAGAGATAATATCAAAATAAAAATGTTTTTACTTTTTAAGTTTAGCATATTTTTCCCTGAAATTTTCAAGAGCCTTAATTTTTAAGCTTGTATTGCTTTTTAGCAGCCCTTTGTATTCTAAAATCAATTCTTCTGCGGTGGGCTGTCTTTTTATTTTACTTGTGGCAGTCTCTTTTTTCCTAAACAACCATCTAATTGCAAGAGGGATAGAGATATTGGGATTTTTCAAATCTCTCTGACGGATTTCACAAAAGATAAAATCTTTTGCTTCTCCGTGTGGATCCCGCAACACTTTTAAGGTTTGTTTTGTAATTTGAGCAATGCCTACTGCAATCTTGTTTTTTGGAGGATCGGCAATAAATCCGGACTCACTACCGATCAAAGCTTTCACTACGTCTGGATCCAATGGCGGATTGACATTGAATTTATTATTAAAGTAATCGGTCCATATCGCAATGAAATCATCATATTTGTCGGCATCTTTGAATTCTTTTAATTTACCACATGAAGGGTATATTATTTTTTTACGATTATAGTTGTTGTAAGTTGTTTCTATTTCCTCGCTGTTAAGAGAAGTGCCATGAAGGCGTCTTATGTGTTGATCGACTACTGTAATGCCATCTGGATTTTTCTTGCTAACATGAACGTGGCGCGGATGCTCATGAACAGTTGTGGTTTTTTTTTGTTTTTGCGGTGTCATAAATACACTTAATGTTAAAAATATTTTTGATGCAACAAATAATTTATAAGCTTACCGCCTTTGGTGTGCACAAACCGTAACTTCTCAATAAGCTCAGGTATGCTACGGTGCTAGTCTCAACGTGTTTGAGTTGGGACGAATTTGCCATAAGTTTTTTACTGTTTGTATGTACACTCCCACAAATACTGTTTTATGCAACCTTTTCTAATATTTTTCTTACTCTTAAGTTAAATGGCATCAGGTATTTATTTAATGTTTCCTCTTTTAGTGTGCGCTTTCCCTTAACAAATTTATCTACGTTTGCCTTGTCCTCGTTAATTAGATTTGCAAAATCTGTTATGCCCATCCTATTAATGGTAAAGCGTAATGCTTCCTCAATTTCCATTGGTTCATCTTCATTTTCAATAAGTTCAAGTATGTAACATTGGGCATTATCAGGATCTTTAAGTTCACGACTTACTCTTTCGTCATAGGTTTCACTTCTTTTCATAAGACCTCCAATAACTTTTTGCTTTTACAATATCGCTGTTTTGTGTGCTTTTGTTGCCACCCAGGAGCAATATAATAATGGTCTTTTTGTATTCACCAAAATAAACACGCCAACCCGCACCAAATTGCAATTTTAATTCAAAAATTTCACCAAGTGCACTAACATTTTTTCTACTTCCTCCTGCTGCCAATCTGTCAATATAACTGAGTACCCGTAGACGTATTTTTGCATCAAGTTCATCAATCCAATCTTCAAACGGTGAATGACCGTTTTCTAAGTGGTAGTATTCTACTTTCTTCATTCAACCTCCTTGTTTGTAGTACATTCTTACCACAATGTCAAGTTCTAATTTTTGTCACTCTTGATCATTTTGGGCAATTATTAGTCACATTATCCGTTGGAGTTCTGAAACTGGCCAACAACAGAGTGGATAAAAAGCTACAAACACACCGCAGTCCACAAAGACAAAAAAACGCACCAACCAGGACAGCAAACACAAGCAACCCAATACTTTAATATTATAGAGATAATTGGTTTATTTACCTCTAAATTATAGGCTGTTAATAAACTTCCCAATGCACCTTGTTCTCATCATATTGCGTCCTTGAAGGTTTCTCAACCGCCGGTACACCTACAGGCACAAGAGCAAACACCCATTTACTATCCGGCAGCCCCAGAATTGGATGAATTTCCCTGTGCCGCTCCTCGTTCATTCCACACCAGGTGGCACCAAGACCAAGGCCAGCTATTGCTATTAACATATTTTCGGTTGCAGCGGCCATATCCTGAAAAAAATAGTACTGTCCAAGAAGAGATCTGTCGCCAAAAGGCACAATAAGGGCGCCAGCTAAAACCCCAAACTTGGCATAAGGGTGCGCCTCGCAAACTGTCTTAATTTTTTCCCGGTCCGTGATAACTAAAAACTCCCACGGTTTTCTGTCATACGCTGAAGGCGCCGCCATAGCGGCCTTAAGCATTATTTCAATATCATCTTTTTTTAACGAATCACCCGTGAACCTTCTTATTGAACGCCGCTTCATTATCACATCTAAAACCGACGCACCCATATAGTCCTCCAAATATAAACTAAAGTTTACTTAGCCACGTAAAACTTTCATTACACGCAACTTTACTATTTATTTTAATTTTATATAAAGAGCCATTTTTCCATTTACTAACTTTATATAACGTCGAAAAGAGAAATTTTTCTACTCTTGCTCCTTGAGCGCCCCGCCCCACAAGCTCGCTCCCACGCCTAACATTATCCACCATCCACATAGGTAATGTTATATGATAAGGATTCCTTGTTATTTCTCCAACATGATGTGAAGTGGCCTTAATTAACAATGCAAGATCACACGCACTAAGCTCAACCATTAAATTTGGTTCAGAGATTTGTGACCAATACTCAGTTTCAACCAGTACACAACTAAAATTTGGGGGCATTTTTTTAAGTGAATCAAAAATAAGGTGATGCACTCCAATATGGGTTTTATTTGAATCTTCTTTGTGTGGAAATAAAATTATTTTCGGTGAATATTTTTTTAGAACAATTACAATTTTGTTAACATGCTTGTACCAAAGTTTACTGTTTTTTGACCTGGTTTCAAGATTAACGCCATCAAGTCCGTTTTTATTAATAATCTCATTAAAAAAGCCCAAACAATTACATGCATCTTTAAGTTCTTTTGCGCGTGCCTTCTTGCGGTTTTTTTTACTTCCAAGCGTTACCGCGATATTTATTATTCTATTTTTTTTCTCTCTCATTAAGCGAATTGGTAGCGCCCCCGTAATACATTCATCGTCTGGATGGGGCGAAAACAATAGAACGACTGGCGCTTCCATTTGTACCACAATGCTTTTTGACAAATTTTTCGGTGCCCTTATTTTTTTTGCCTTCTTAATGATTCTGGCCAGATCAAAAACATAATCATCAAATGTGTAATTATTAACACTAGCCACTATTTTTTTGTTCTCCTTTTTTTTATAATTGGTAAACTTGCAGCAGCAATTGCCTGTCCGTGTCTCTTTTCTCTTTCGTTTGGAATGTGTAAAGTTATTGATTTATAGAGTGAAGGAAATTCTTTTTTTAATACTTTTTTTGCATTAGTGCAAATCACCCCGCCCCCGCGGCCACTTGTCACCCGGCCAAGGATAAGAACGTGCTTTATTTTATAAAAATCTGCGTAATGTGCAATTGTATAACCCAAATACACCCCTATTGTTTCAAATATTTTTTTTGCTCTATTATCACCTTTTTTTAAGAGTCCTTGAATGAATTCAAGTTTTACCGGTAAGGATAGTTTTTCATCTACCTTTATTCCTGCCTTACTTATTAATCTTCCCACACATTGTTGCGAAAAATACAGAACACCACACCCTTTGTCCTTTGACCATTCATCAACTGGGGCGGTTTGTGAATAATCAACCGGTGCAAATGCAAGCTCATTGAGCCAGGTTGTTATTTTTCCGTTTTTATCAACATAACCTGTTGCCTCACTTGAACCCATGGCTATTCCTAAAATAGAATTAGCTTTAATTGACATTGCACCGGCAAGCGCCGTTACCTCACCATCATTTACTATTTTTACCGGAATTCCATGCCATAATTTTTGAATATCAAAAAATATTCTTTTTACTTTTTTATTAAATATGTTTTCTGGCACACTTCTAAATAACGAGGCAATTCTAACTTCGTTATTCACATAAACACCCGCCGAGGACCCACCTATTGCATCCACTCTTTCCATATGAGATGCGGCCGTTCTTAGGGAATCCATTATTTCCGTTAAGTGCCATTTCGGATTTTTTTGATTAACAGGATCCCATTTTTTTTCTTCACTAAAAACAACTTTGCCATGAACAACCGATGCGGCTTTTCTATCGCTTGCACCCAAATCAAAACCAATTCTATAACCATCAAGATGCCCGCCGTCTTTTATTTTTGTCATACTGGCGCGTGGAAGTTTTTTACAAATAACAAACCTGAATTTTGATCTGTAAATTTTTTTACCAATAACATGTGAATCAAATTTACCCACAGATGAAACTAAATAATGTTTTTTTAGTGCCCGTCCCAATAAAGCTGGTCCTTTATAATAAACACTTGCCCCACCTCTTGACCAAAGTAAAAACTTTATGGTTCTTTCTACAAAAAATAAATTTAACAGGTTTAATGTTTCATCTTTGTCATCAAAAACCGGCATTCCATAACGAAATACATCACCGCCTGGTTGTTTCAGTGCAAGGGAAACTTTTTGCCCGCACCCACTTGCTGCAACCTGCGCCCTAAATGCCATATTTGCTAGTTTTGCTGGACAAAAAGCAGAATCCAAGACTGGCGTAATCTTCGGTTTTGGCCACATAAAACTACTCATATATGATAATCTAAATTGTTTCCCTGGTATTTACAATAGAAACTGCCCCGACCGGCTGGGCGTGTAATGGATTTTGTTGACAAACTGCCCGAACTTAGGGAATCAGTAAACAAAAATATTGTGTGCACTATGCTTAATAACGATTTAAATAACACAAACCATCAAAAGAAAATTGCCGTTGGATTAAGTGGAGGTGTTGATTCATCTGTAACGGCTGCCCTCTTAAAAAGTAATGGTTATGACGTCATAGGTCTTACAATGAAGATCTGGAGCAATAAGTATTCTTTTACTGGTAGAAATAACCACGCATGTTTTGGCCCAGACGAGGAACATGACATTAAAGAAGCCACCAGAATATCAGAAAAACTGAATATTCCTTATCATGTAATTGATCTCAGCAAAGAATATGAAACTCATGTACTTGAATATTTCAGGAAAGAATATTTAAACGGAAAAACACCAAACCCATGTGTTATTTGTAACAGATTTTTGAAGTTTGACTTTCTTGTAAAAAAAGCCCTTGAAAGCAATATTGATTTTGATTTATTTGCAACAGGTCATTATGCCAGGATATGGCATGACACTAATAGTGGCAGACACCTTTTAAAAAAGGGGCTGGATTCATTTAAGGATCAATCTTATTTTCTTTGTTTTCTAAATCAGGAAATTCTGGCCAGGACACTTTTCCCTCTTGGGGACATGAATAAAAAAGATGTTAGAGGCTTATCTAAAAAATTTAGTCTTGGCCTTGAAGATACTCAGGAAAGTCAGGACTTTATTTCAGGTGAAAACTATTCAGCACTTTTTGATCAAACGCCCCCCCCAGGCCCCATTATTGATGAGAAAGGTAACGTTCTTGGCACACATAAAGGAATTATTCATTACACAATTGGCCAAAGAAAGGGTCTGGGTTTAACCTCTGTAAACCCTCTACATGTAATAAAAATTGATAAAAAAAATAATACCATTATTGTTGGATCAAAAATTGACTCTTTTTCTGAATCACTTACGGCCTCACAAATGAACTGGATTTCGATCCCGTCGCTTCTTGAACCGCAAAACCTTTTTGTAAAAATTCGACAAAATCACAAAGAAGCAAAAGCTTTAGTAACCCCCATTGGACCGGATAGCGTTATTGTAAATTTTGAAGCACCCCAGTTTGCTGTCACACCAGGTCAGGCTTGTGTTTTCTATGATAAAGATACGGTTGTTGGAGCGGGCTTTATTAACGAACACACTCAAGAAGGCGCTCAGAATACTATCACAAAGAATTAAATTTCATCTCCACCAGTATCTCTGGCCCAAACCCCCGTTACCCTGCAGGTAAGATAAGCTTTAATAAAGCTACCAATATCGCCATCTAAAACTTTATCCGCAGACGACATACTTTCCCCGGTTCTATGGTCCTTTACCATTTTATAAGGGTGTAAAACATAGGACCGAATCTGACTTCCCCATGATATTTCTCTTTTATTATCTTCAATTTTTTGTTGTTTTTTACGCTCGTCCTCAAGGTGCCGCTCATAAAGTCTGGATCTTAAAACCTTCATGGCCATGGCCTTATTTTTTATCTGACTTCGCTCTTGTTGGCACGTAACAACAATACCAGTAGGATAATGCGTAATTCTAACAGCAGAATCTGTTGTATTAACCCCCTGCCCACCGTGTCCACCAGCCCTATATACATCAATTCGAATATCTTTGGGGTCAACGGTAATATCAACATCATCATCAATTTCAGGACTTACAAAAACGCTGGCAAAAGATGTGTGACGTCTTTTATTCGAATCAAATGGCGAAATTCTAACCAGACGGTGCACACCAACCTCTGCTTTTAGAAACCCATACGCATTTGTACCTGAAATAGAAATTGTAGTATTTTTAATACCTGCTTCTTCTCCAGCCAGGGCATCTATGAATTGTACCTTATAGCCACTGCGCTCTGAAAAACGCTGGTACATTCTAAGCAGCATCTGTGCCCAGTCCTGAGATTCTGTTCCACCAGAACCTGCATTTATACTTAAAATTGCATTTCTAACGTCATCATCATCAGATAAAAGTTTTCTCATTTCAGCCGTTGAAAACTGCGCATAAAGGTTCCTGACCAGATCAGAAAGCTCAACATAAGAGTCCTGGTCCTCTTCTTCTTCTGTTAACTCAAAAAGTGTCTGCGCATCTTCAAATGACTGCTCAAGTACTTTAAACGATTCAAGCTCCTGCTCTAATCTGGCTTTTTCCTGAAGTAATTTTTTTGCAGTTCTTTGGTCTTTCCAAAAATTTTGTTCCAAGGATAATTTTTCAATTTCGGCTATTCTATTTTTATTTTTAGCCTCGTCAAAGAGAACTCCGGAAAAATGCGAGTTTATCCTTTATATCAGAAAGCTGTGTTCTGATTTCGTGGGGGGAAATAATCTGATTTTTATTTGATATATCTATTCCTTTTGGCATTTTTTTTACTCCAAGAAGTAGAAATACTTCATTAACAACAACTAATCAACCATTCAGGGGCTTTATTCTCTACCCATTAAGGCAGACCTAGGCGAAAATCCACTTTTTTTAATCAGAAAGACTTCAAGTGCTTTCATTTCTTTTTCATTATTTATGTCTTTTTCGTGATCAAACCCCAGCAAATGTAACAAACCGTGAACAAGTAAAATTTGCAACTCCACTCCTGATGCATGATCACATAAAGCAGACTGAGATAAGAGTTTTGGCAGACAAATTACAATTTGGCCTAACTGACCATGTACCCTAAATTCACTGGTAACAGGAAAACTTAATACATCGGTAACATAATCTTTTTTCCGATATTTATTATTTAGTTCCTGCATTTTTTTTGCATTTACAAAATCAATTTGTAAACCATGCCCGTGAAACCCGCCTTTATATTGTTTTTTTATTTCTAAATTTTCTAATTTATTTAATATTTTTAAAAGCTTAGCTGCGCGGCGCAGTGCCACATATCGCCAGGCTGACAATGATCTAGGTTTTGCTCTTTTTGTCTTCTTAACTTTTCCCATATCCTTAATTTATGATAGACCAAATGAAATGAATGAAAACAAGAAAAATACGCATGGGAAATTTGAGAACCTGAAAAAGCTCCTAAAAACAGTTCATAGACTAAGGGCCCCTGACGGCTGCCCCTGGGATAAGGCACAAACCACAAGCACACTTCGCGAACACCTTCTTGAGGAAACTTATGAAGTTCTTGAAATTATTGACACAATAAAAGACAACAAAAAATTAAAAAATCTTAAAATTAAAACTCACTTTATTGAAGAACTTGGCGACCTTCTGCTTCAAATTCTTTTACATTCAGAAATTGCTGATGAACAAAATAGTTTTGACTTTTTTGATGTTGCAAACTCCCTAAATGATAAATTAATTAGAAGGCACCCACATGTTTTTGGGGATATAAAAGCAAATTCGGTTGATGCCGCCTACAAAAGTTGGGAATCGCAAAAAATGCTTGAAAGGTCCTCTAAAAAAGCTGCACCCAGTGTGCTTGGTGGACTACCAAAAAAGCTACCTGCTCTTCAACGTACCTACCGTTTAATAGATAAAGTAACACGTGTTGGATTCCAGTGGGATGATTTAAGGGGTCCCTTAGATAAACTTGAAGAAGAGCTAAACGAATTTAAGGAAACTTTACCTAAAAAA
>CAZQUK010000116.1:0-9950 GCA_964596435.1 uncultured Oligoflexia bacterium | reverse complement strand
AGCAATGAAGCGCGCAAACAATTTAAGTCAAAGAGTGTTTGTGAGGCCAACTTGTACGGAATAGGGCCTGAAATAAGGTGTTTTTTGAAAATAAATATGCAAATAAAAAAATAAATCAAAACATTGTCAACATAAAAATATTTTACTTAAATAAAAAATTACGTAAAAATGACCTGGAAATTTACAAATATAGTTTAGACCTCTTTGTATTTTGTAGGTGCCAGCCTAAAGATTGGAGCGTGCGTTGTACCGCGTAATACCAATTACAAAAAAAAATTACACTTTTGTCCTAATATTTTCATCCCTCAACCACACTTGCTACTTTAATAAGTTTGTGACCACCAAAGGTAAGCCCTGCACCCCAAAGCGCACGACTAATTGGATAAGAAACTGATTTTCCTTCATGTTCTTCAAGCTCCCGTTCAAGAAGCTCAACTCTTTTCTTAAGCGCCTGCATTTCTGCCATGCAAGCTTTGTCAGATGCAAGCGACTTAGCACTTGTTAATAATATTGTTGTTATACAAATTAAACTTAGAATGTTTTTGTGTTTCATTGTTCTGATCCTCTTGTTAAGATTAAAAAACTTGTGCATTTTGTGAGTTATCTTGAACAGCAAGTTCATTTATTCTTGTTTTAAGTTGTTTTTCCATGTTTGTTGCAACCGCAGCACCAGGAACACTTGATAAAGCTTCTTCAATATTATTTGTTAGCTCAATAATTGGGGTATCCACCCAAAGACATTCTTTTTCATCAAGCGCGCGTGCATGAAGCAGTTTTCCGAGTGCGCGTGATTCCGCCAGATGATTTAATGGATTTATTGCATCAATAAAATATGGAAGAGACAATGCTGCTGCTCCTCCAATACCAGCTCCACCAGCCCAAGCCAAAGGACCAGCCAAAAACCCTATCAGTATTGCACCAACCATATCACCATTGCCAATTGAGAAAAGCGCCGAAAGACCAAGCTTAGCACCAAGACAAACACCAGCAACAACAAGAGCTACATCAAGGACGCTTGTCCCCGCTGTTTTCCACAATGCCTTGTTCTTTTCATTTTTAATGTCATTAACTGTAAATGATTGACCAAATGCAATTGAAACACACATTTCGTCTTCTCCATTTTTCATACATCTTTCAAATGAAAGTGAACCTGCATTGTTTTTAACTTTAATGTATTCGTTTTTGCCTGTTTTGTTTGAACAAATCTTTGCATTTGCTAAAATTGGGTTCAATGCAAATAGTATAATTAAAAATGTTGTGATTATTTTTTTCATGGCTCAAAACTCCTCTTGTTAAATTTATGAGGCGAGTGATTTTTCCCACCTCAGTTACAAAACTCTCTTAATAAAGTTTTTTTATTGCGAAGTTTGTGCCAAAAAAAACATAAGTGTTTTCAACACAAGCCGAATAAGAACGTGTTGAATAATTTAACAGGCGTCAAATAAACACTCATAATAACAAATGGTTATAGCGATATATGCACATTTGCGTGTAGTAATGTAAATATTCAGGTAATTAATAAAACACGCGAAGCCCTTACTTTATCTTAAGTTGCCATGTGATTTAGAGTTTAATCTGTCTTTTAGTCAAGAACTTATGGGACTAAATAAAATTACTAATGGAAAGTTATTGGTAAACAATCTCGGCATCGAGTGGTTTCCACTTGCCGTCTATATTTTGTTTAGGAGCTGTGCGCCCTATGACCTCTAAAAGTTTTTTTCCGTCTGATTTATCAAAATAGAAATAAATTGGATCAACAAGGGCGGCAATAATAAAACTTGAAGGTTTCATTTTTACAACAAGAACCTTCTTGTTATCGTAATCAAGCTCTTTGTCCTTAAATAAAGAGAAGCCAACGGTTTCAAGTCTGTCTAGCACAAGCAACCTTATATCGACATCCCCGCCATTAATAATTTTGTCCCAGTTTATTCTTATATAATCAACAATCTGGTCGTTTATGATAGTATTTGTTGCAAGAGATTCATCTTCTTTTTTGAATTGCGCATCTTCTTTTGTCTTATATTCAAAAAAAACTTTATTATCACGAATTTCAACCCTACCCTCATCACCCGTTTGTGATTGCTTTAGATATACTTTTGTTAACGCACCATTATTGTAATCAAGTTCAAGGCGATTCGCCTCTTGCCCTTTGGTATCCGTAAATACCCTGGTAACCTTAGTTGACTTTCCATTAACTTTTTCAGTTCGCTCAAACTTAAAAAGTACCTTGGTCTTATTTGAACCCATTTCATAAACAGTACCCTTGCCGACTGGAACATCGGCCATGGACGAAATAGAATACAATAACGTGAATATTAATATTTTTTTCATAATGATTTTACCCTTTACTGATTACTCTGGTTATCAGGTTTTGTTACATCTTTCCAGGTTTTCTTGTCAAGGATTCTGATTAAAACCCATGCGTGTAGTAAGTAAAAAATGCTTAATGGTTAATTATCTTAATGCTCTTAAGGCACCTTTTTAGCATCGTTTTCAAATGCATGAAACCAAATAGAATCGCTCGCAAGCAGTGAGCCATCTTTGAATTTGCAAAAAGTTTCCTCATTTCCGTTTCTGTCATAAGCGATCATTACAAGACCTTTTAGTCGTCTTTGGCAGGCAACAGCCCCTCTGTTTGCGCCATTTTTAAAATGTTTTTCCAAACCTTTAAATGAAGCTATTTTGAGTGCTTGAAGTGCCTGGCACTTTTCTTTTTGTATAAAACAATTTTCATCAGCAAGAATTTTAGCATCCCTATCGTAAATAAAATTTATTACCTTTTTATTTATTTTGTACTGTTCATGGGTTTTATTTTCAGCGCCATAGGCCGCCGTCAGCTCCAAACAAAAAAACATAATAACAATTAAATGCCACATAACTTTCCTATTCCATTAACTGGTATGAATAAATATTTGAAAGCAGGTCATCTTCACTAACCCAAACGGTGC
The DNA here is from genome assembly GCA_964596435.1 of uncultured Oligoflexia bacterium. Lineage (GTDB taxonomy): Bacteria > Bdellovibrionota > UBA1018 > UBA1018 > CAZQUK01 > CAZQUK01. Next base: position 7,002 of record CAZQUK010000116.1, on the reverse strand, counting down.
CCGTGCCTTCAACACAATTTACGGTTTTTGCGTATTTGTCACACTTTGATCCCCATGAGTTTTTCATTAAATATTGCGGTTTACCTGCTTTGCAGCGCTTTCCTATTAAAACCGCTCCATGCATTCCACATGTTTTTTCATCATAAAATTGTGGGATGTATCCGTCCCAATAAGTATCATATTGGGCAAACTGGCTACGTCTATTAATACCAACATACCCTTCCCCCCCCCGCAAAAGGAACCTTGAGCAAAACACAATTCCCATCGGCAATACATCACCGCTAGTAAAATAATTTTGTAGTATATTTTTAAGTCTTAGTCTTGAAAATTGACTCGTAGTTTTGCATTCCGGATAACCGCCAAAATAGCGCCGATACCCACCTTTTGGTTCCCTCGGTTCACAAGTATTAAGAAGCATTAATCTAAAAAATTCAGCCGGGTGGTCCTCTTTTAAAACCCTATGTATAACCGAAGCACCAGGAAGTTTAACATCCGGCAGTGCCACACCTGAATTGCATGATGCAAAATTTGCCTGAGCGTCTTCAAGCTTGTCACCAATTACAGACATTGCCACTGCGGCCCCGGCACCCGAGCTATATTCATCTGCATATGCATGATAATCGTAAAAGAACTTATTTAGCATGTTAAAATAGCGCTCATCAATCTTGCTACTAGCACCATCTTTGCCTCCAAGATTAATAATATCCTCAAAAAATTTTGAGCATTTTTTACAATAACCATGCTTGTTGGCACTTTCAACGGCCCCACACGTATCTCCACCCTCGATCACAAGTTTTTCTTTTCCACCTGCTTCCTTATTATCGATTGCATAATCGGCCGACATTGCAAGCGGACAAAACTCATATTTCTTCTTATTTTTCTTTTGAAAATATGCTTCACTAAGTGCAGCAGCTGAGTATGAGTAACACGTACCAATATGCCCCTGGTCGCTTATTTTTGGACTTACATGTTTTGAGATAATTTCGTCCTCAGCATTACAAGACTCGTCTGAAAAACTATGCGGCCCACACACCAAGGCGATGATGATTAAGAGCAAAAAATATTTTATAAAAAAACTTGTATTCACTAAAAACGTCCCCTTAGTTGCAAATACTAATTGCTTGACTTATATAATACAGTATGGCTTGGGGTTTTTCTTTTGTAAAGTGGTAAATGAATGGCACTCGCGGCGGCCACTCGCGGCGCGTTAATGCGCAGATTGCTTAATAATATTAAATAGTTAAGATGGCTTATCCCGGGTATGCACTTGACGTAACCTGTGCCTGATTTCATTGATCTTTTCAACCAAAAGTGACGTCAAGTGCATACCCAGGTGGCTTATCTTGGCTACACCATGGGTGTGCTACATTTGCGAGTTATTTTAGAAAAATTCGGGATTATTTTTTAAAACAACTAAACTGCCTGAGGCATTAAAAGTAATTTAACTGAAAAGTATTATCAAAAATATCTTCTTCATCAATCCAGACATTACCGCCCTCGCAGGGCCAATTATACTTATAACAATCCGTGCCATAAGAGTTTCTAATCAAATATTGACACTTACCTTCATGCATTCTTCTACCGATTACAGCTGCAGCATGTGGCAAACAATTTTCCCCCTCATAATCATCAACAAAATATGACAAATAAGTATTTCTTGTACTTATAGATCTATGCCCCTTTCCTTCTTTAAATATTGTTGAACAAAAGCTAATTCCTACAGGTTGAGGATTAGATTGATTAAGTTTACCATCTATCAAACTTTTAATTTTGTTTCTTGCTTCATCAAAACTATCTGAAAACTGTTGATCAAAAATTTCAGTTCTAAGATCGGGCAAATCAACCATTAAAGTATTACCCTCACATGTTTTTTCCATAATTTTACGGACAAATGTAAATGGATTTTCTTGCTCTAGATATTTTTCAATTACATCAATTGTTGGAACCAAACTTACAGGAAGAGATACACTAGCACGTTCAACTGTTGTACAGCCCAAAAGTGCATCATGTATATTTTTTACATATGAATGCTTTTTTAAACAAAGTTTTTGATAATCAGATTTAAATTTATTAAACTTTGAAATTAAATAATCAATTGCATAAATATTTACATATGTATCACCCCAACGCTTAATTATAGCTTGATGAGAACAAGATCCATGCTCTTTAACATATTTAATTACATTAAAAATCTGACCACCTTCTATAGAAGATCCTTCATCCTGCTCTTTTGTTATTACAGATGAATATACAGGCGAAGTAAAATGCCCATAATTTGAATCACCATGTGAAAACCTATAAGCATCAATTAATGCTGAAGCAGCATAAGAATAACAAATTCCAACACCACTTTGATCATAAACAGGAATTTTGGACATCGATAATCCATTTTGATCTAGCCTAATTGAAGAACACGTATCATGGGCTTGCGAAAAGTGAGTTGTAATAAAAAATAATATTATGAAATATTTAAACTTCATTCTCATGAGAAGTGTACCACAACCTGTGCGATGCATAAAAAATATCTTTTCAACAAAAGGGCCACTCTTAATGCTTGATCTTTTAAGTTTAATTACTGTTCACGTGAACAGTAATTGTGAACGATTCTAGGCTGACACATAAAAAAAATATGGTGCACATTTGGTGCTTTGAATTTGAACCTAAATATAAACTTATCACTGATTAATCTTGCTCAATTTTTCTGCAATATCCTGATACTTGCTTTCAACAAAACGCTGCATCTCATCCTCATTTTTTTCTATAGAAGAAATCAGCTTAAACTGTGTGCGCGCCCTATCAAGATTATGCTCCGGCCTATGTATTCTGAAATAATGATCACCTTCAAGATAGTCAGTTAAAAACCTTATACCAATTGTAAAAGTAATAAGTTTTCCTGCAAAAACCAAATATGATTTTTCTTCCTCTGTTAAAAACCTGCCTGCAGTACATAAATATCCCGAGGTTAAAGCCTCAAAAAGCGGCATTTGAAGCTCAACTTTTGATAGATCCTTCTCATCCTCAAGCGACGTACTTGTTGTGGTTCTTATCATATCTCCAAAATCATAAAGAACCAAACCTGGCATTACCGTATCAAGATCCAGAACACAAAGCTCCTTACCCGTTTCATCATCAAGCATAACGTTATTAAATTTTGTGTCATTATGCGTAATACGCTCAGGGATAATACCATCAGCTTTTGCATTTAAAAGAACATCAACTATGGATTCTCTGGTTTGTACAAAATGTACTTCCTTACTTGCGGTTTTTGCCCTGTTAAATTCGTCTTTTTCAAGTGCCTTAATTAATCTGTCAAACCTGGTTCTGGTATTATGAAAGTTTGGAATGGTTTCACCAATGTGTCTGCTATCAAGATCTGATAATAGAAATTGAAAATTACCATAGGCTTTTCCGGCTTCATATGCCTGAACCATCGTTTCAACTGCTTCGAATGTTTTCGCATTTTCTATAAATTTATACGTGCGCCAGCATTCACCATCCTTATCACAGTAAAATGCTCCCCCATCATTTGCCGGTATAACAGTTAAAACTCTCCTATGCAGGTCCCGAACCCCAAGAGTGCGAAGTTTTGATCGCATGTGTTCAGTTATCAAAACTATATTTTTCATCACACCAACTGGGTCCTTAAAAACCGATTGATTTATTTTCTGATGAACGTAGCGGACCTTGTTTTCACCTTTTCCATAAGTTGCCGTGTATGTTTCATTGATGTGACCAATCTTACTGGCTTGTGCCAGTCGAATTTCACCATCTATCTGGAAATGCCTTGAAATGTCTTTGATTTTTTCTGGTCTATACATTACCACTCCTTGTGAATTCTTGAGTAAGAACGGGATATTATAGCCTTTTGTGTTAATGACAAAGCCAATTATATACATAATTTTCAAATATAAAAAACTTTTTTTTGATTCATCCCCACTTTTGCCCTAACATTATGAGTGGAGAATCCTTATGAAAAAACTTTCAATAATATTTTTTCTGACAGTTTTATGTATCAGCTCTGCATTTGCTGCAAGCGATGTGGGAAAAAAAGATGGTTTATTTGGTGCTTTCATTTTTGGACCAAAAATTTCATTAGGAACAATTCCTCCAATTGCGGGCCTTGGGCTTGATGCAAAGATAACGCCCCTTTTTGGTCTTGGCCTAGATTACCAATATGTTCCAACATTAAATCTTGGCGAAGTCAGTATAAAATTTAATTCAACAACAGCTTCTTTTCGAATTTTTCCTTTCATGGGTTCAATGTTTCTAGGATTGACATATGGTACCTTCAATGGGGTTCTTGAAAAGTCAGGCACAATTCTTACCCAGAGCATATCGGCCTCGCTTGAAGTTAAAACAATGATTTTAGCACCCAATATTGGCTGGCGCTGGGTCTGGAATTCAGGTTTTTTTATGGGGATGAAACTTGGTTATCAGTTTCCGGTATCTGTGAAATCCACCCTTTCTGCGTCGACAAGTATTGCTGAAATTCTTGCCACACCGGAATACTTAAAAATGAAAAGCGACATTGAAAGTGCTGCAAATACTTATGGTAAAATGGCCCTGCCACATTTTTCTTTATTAGAGCTAGGTTTCTATTTTTAACAAACATTAGAACCAAAAAACCGAGGGCATCTTAATAACTGCTCGACAAATAGGAGCAAGGGGGGCCTTTGATGCTTGCCCCAAAACGAGTGCGACCCGCGTCAACGATTTTAGTTTCAATTCCCCATATTCTTTGATATTTGTTCCTTTTCTAAGCCACAAAGAAAGGTCCCATTAGTATGATAGATCCTAGAATCACGAAACTTGCAGACGTTCTAATAAACTATTCCTGTAGCGTTCAAAAAGGTGAAAAAATTCTAATAGAAGCTATAGATGTTCCAAACGAATTCACCAGTGAATGCATCAGGCTCGCAAAAAAAGCCGGTGGAATTCCACTTGTTAAACTTTCATCAAATCAGATTATGCGTTCAATGCTGCTAAATGGAAGCGAGGAAGGCTGGAACCTGATAGCCGATGGCGAAAAATATTTAATGGAAAAAGTTCAGTGCTACATTGGGGCGCGCGGAAACGCCAACGTGAGTGAACTTTCTGATGTACCCAGAGAAAAACAAAAACTTTTTGAGAACACCGTCCTTAGGCGCGTGCATCACGAAATAAGGGTAAAAAATACAAAATGGGTAGTATTAAGGTGGCCAAATCCATCAATGGCGCAGCTTGCAGAAATGTCAACACAGGCCTTTGAGGATTTTTATTTTAATGTCTGTACAATGGATTACAAAAAAATGAACGAAGCCATGAAGCCGCTAATTAAAAGAATGGACAAGACGGATAAAGTCAGAATTCTTGGTCCGAAAGATACGGATATTACTTTTTCAATAAAAGATATCCCGACAATTCCATGCGCCGGAAACATGAACATACCGGATGGTGAAATTTTCACGGCCCCCGTTAAAAATTCCATAAACGGTGTGATCCACTACAATGCACCAACATTATACAGAGGCGAAACGCATAACGATATCAGGCTTGAATTTAGAGATGGAAAAATTATTGCCGCCACAAGCACCAGTACCGAAAAACTTAATGAAGTTTTAGATTCTGACGAGGGTGCCAGATACATTGGCGAGTTTGCAATTGGCGTGAACCCATTTTGCACAAAGGCCATGAAGGATATTCTTTTTGACGAAAAAATAGGTGGCTCAATTCATTTTACGCCAGGTGCCTGTTATGACGAAGCAAGCAATGGAAACAAGTCCGATGTTCACTGGGATATGGTCATGATTCAAACACCAGAGTACGGTGGTGGTGAAATATATTTTGACGGTGAGCTAATTAGAAAAGATGGTCAATTTGTTCCAAAGGACCTTCAAGCACTAAACCCGGAGAACTTAAAGTAAGCATTTAGTGTCTGCAAATGGAATAAGAGGAGTCCTGCCCAATAACCTTCATAAAATACACATCTCGCTGACTTTACACTTACTCAAGTCCTTTTGTAATTTCTTCAATAAACATTTTTTCATTCATATTTTATTTCTCATAACCAGTAGATTTTCTCAGGTCATCTTCAAGAGCGTTTTTCATTTCTTTTGTGATTTCTGACCAGCTAATAAGATCTTCAGATTTAAGCCATTTTCTGTCTTTTATGCTAAGAAGATCTAACTTTGTGTATTTTTCATCAAAAGGTAATTCTATTGCTATATGGCTATAGATTTCCTGAAGCATGCTTGATTGAACATCAAAAGCTAGAAAAAAAGAGCCATCAAGTCTTCGTATATAGCCAGCGCATGCCGAGTAGCCAAGCCATCCATCTTTAAGATTTTCAATGAAAAATGAAAAGTGCCAGCAAAGGTTATCTGGATTCTTAATTTCATTAATATTTTCCAGCTTAAAATCATCTGCATCATAAAATTGAAAAATTATTTTAATTAAATATACCTTATCGTTTATGTTTATCGATGATTCTCCAAGCCAATATCGATCTTCCATTATTCTTGATTTAAATTTCTTAAAAACTAATTCTTTTTGAAGCTTTATTTCACTAGTTTCTTTAGGTAATTTATATTTTGATTCAACATATTTTTTATCTATTATTTCTTCTTTTTTTCTTATTGCATTTCTTAAAGCATAAAGTGGATAATCTATTAGAGTATTTGAAGTAATATTTTTATGACTTTCATCTGATAAATTATATTTTTCAATCACAAGTTTTTCTTTTTTGCTTGAATGAGAGTTGCTGATTTTATCAATTAGTACTTTTTGTTTTTGAGGATTACAAAAATAATTGGAATTATTAGAAAATATTAGATATGAAAAGGCGAATCCCAAAATAAAAGTACAAGTATAAAATATAAGGCGCATTCATTAATTGTAATACTAATCCTCAAACATTCCACCACAAACGCATCGCATCCTTGGTTAAGAAATCTAAAATATGACTATTTACACTGCTGTCCGGTTAGGAGCCTAGCGTAAAAAATAAAAACGCCTGAATTCCAG
>CAZQUK010000115.1:0-10027 GCA_964596435.1 uncultured Oligoflexia bacterium | reverse complement strand
CAAGAGCCACGCGGCGAATTTTTCTGTCTTCGTCTTCAAAATAATTTTTAATTGTATTCATTTCTTCGGCAGATAGTGCCCATAAATTATCACGACTTAAATTTACTAGTTCATCTGTAGATTTAACATTTAAATAAATGTTTTTAACACTTTCTGCGGGTGAAGTCTCAAAGGCTATATTCATTCTTGGAATATCCCTATTTACCCTGTCTGGCAAAAACCTATTGTTTCCCAGAAGTTCTCTTTCCTCAATAATCGACCAGGTTTCAATCAGCTCATTACAAAAATGCGTTCTTGCCAGTATTTCAAGATCATTATCGTTAAGATCCGGCCCTTCAAGTATAATTAAGTTACCAGTAGACGCAGTAACAGTGTCCATTGGTTTTTTTAAAACTATTTCAAAAGCTTCTCGTGTTGTTCTTGCAACAGGATCGGTTACGCCTGGTCTTAGCCAGCTTTCTATAGCTCTAAACTTTCCTGGTCTAAATGGTGAGTGCTCAAAAACATCTTGTAATGTTCCGTTTTTTCCGGCAAGTGATGGTACTAAATTACCGGAAAACACCCAATTTAAAACCGGATCGAAAAAAACACCCTGTACAAAATGCACCATTTCGGTTCTTGAAACCGGGAATTCCATTGCATATATTTTCACACTTCTTGACCATCTGATTTTTTTTGCAATTTCAGGACAAGATAATTTAACTTGTTTTATAAATCTTTCTGCCACCGGATCAGGAAACCAGGGCCTGATTGCCACTTCAAATCTGTAAAACACGGTATCGCCTCCCCCCGGTGGATTCAACCAGTTCAATTTTGAATTTATTATTCAGTATCCAGTTTAGTGTTTTAGAATAAAGCTTGTGTTCAATTTCAAGTCCTTTATCTTCAACCTCCGCGGCTGATTTACAATTTTCAATAAAAAAAGATTCCTGGGCACAAATTGTACCCGCGTCCACAACCTCAGAAACAAAATGCACAGTCACACCAGCATACTTTACTCCATATTCAAATGCTTTTTGATATGAATGTAAACCAGGAAAGGCCGGTAATAATGATGGGTGTATATTTACAATTTTTGAAAATCCACGTTCATCCATAAAACTGTTAATAATTTTAGGTGTTATTATTTTCATGTACCCCGCAAGAACCATATAGTTTGGCTTATATTCATTTATGTTAGATAGCAGTCTTGAATCGTACGCGTTTTGTGTTTCGTCTTTATTTTGAACAAGCGAAATGGCGGGTATATTATAATCTTTTGCAATTTCAAGCACCCTCGCACCTGACTTATTACTAATAAGGCATTTAATTTCAGCAAAGAGAACGTTATTTTTTATGGCCCTACAAATAGCCTCAAAATTGCTCCCCCTTCCTGAAGCTAAAACAACAATTGAGGGTTTATTAAGATTGATCATATTTTCAAATAGCCCCATTTTTTGTTGAAACTTTTGCAATATCAGATCTGCAGCACATTCCGTCAAAATTTATTTGCTCTAAGTTATAATAGGCATTATTTCGTGCCTCATCAAGTGTTATACCTAAACCTAATGCTCCACAAACCCTTCCACCTGAAGTTTTTCCATCTTCAATTCCGGCTGAAAAATATTTTGGAACAGCGTTATTAGTAGTTTGAAGAGAAATTGAGATAGGGACACCTTTAATTGGTTTTTCAGGGTACCCTTTTGATGCGGCAACAACAAATACTGCGGCTTTATTAATAAATTTAACAGTATTTGGCATTAAATGAAGTGTGTTTGTGGCAACTGCCTCACACCACAAATATAGATCATCTTTCATTCTGGGCAAAATTGCCTGCGTTTCAGGATCGCCAAAACGAGCGTTAAATTCTAATACCTGGTAATTTAAGTTTTTAGGATCATAAATTAAACCTGCATATAGAACACCAAAATACTCGCACCCTATTTTTTTAAGTTCTTTCAGTGCAGGTAAAAAAACGTTTTCTTTTGCACTAATTTTGATTGTGTTCCAATCAGGGTTGTTCACACTATATGAACCCATACCCCCTGTGTTTGGTCCCATGTTTTCATCACAAAGTGTTTTGTAGTCCTTTGCCGCATCTAAAAGCACACAATCTTCACCTGCGCAAAAAGCCATAACAGAAAGTTCTTCACCAAAAATACATTCTTCTATTACAAGACAATTGTTTATATTAATTAAATTTTTTGCGGCAATGAGTGCCTCGTCAATATTTTTACAAACTTTAACACCCTTGCCAAAAGCCAGGCCATCGGCTTTTATCACCCACTTTTTATTTATCCAATCCAGAGATTGGATTTTATCAAGCGCCAGTTCAAGCGAACTAACACTGAAAAATTTTGGTGTTGGCACACCTGCTTCAATCATCAATGATTTTGAAAAGGCCTTTGACGATTCAATCCGTGCGGCACTTGCAGTGGGACCAAAAACAGAAAGGCCATATATTTTAAACACATCAACTATTCCATCACTAAGAGGATTATCGGGGCCTATAATTATTAAATCAATATTTTCTTCTTTTGCTTTTTTTGCAAGCCTTATAAATTCAGGCTCTTTTTTTGTTGAATCAAAAACCCAATATTCATAATTATCACCCATGCCACTATTGCCGGGAGCAATAATTATGCGTGACACACATTTTGAAGTGGATAATTTCCAGGCAATTGCATGTTCCCTGCCCCCTGCCCCAACAATAAGCACTGACTTCATTAATACCTCAATTATTAATTTAATAGTTTCATTTCATCAACAACCCGATCAAGTGTCCATGCGCCTGGAAACCAGTTGCGATCTGTTACCTCATTAACAAGAGCACGGTAAAGCTGTGTGGCAACCAACCTGTAGTTTTCCGGTAATTTTTCCGGATCCTCATCAACAAGGCGCTTCCAGTGCATATTAATATTTTGTTTACTTTGTGCGGATTTAACCTTTTCGTACCAACTTGTGTTTCTGTAATGGTTTCTAAGAAATTCTTTTGAAAGTGGCATATCATTTTTTACAAGGCGCAACTCATCTGGTCCAATTGAATCAACAAGAAACAGTTTACCAGTTTCATCAATGCCCCACTCAAATTTTCCATCAGCAAGTTCAATGTTTTTCAAACCGAAATAATATTTCAGATATGATGCGATCCAAGCTGTTTTAAAAAGTATTTCATTTAATTTCTTGGCCGATATACCCGATATAGCCAGTGCTTCTGAAAAGCCAATTGCTCTATCTTTGGATTCAAGTTTTGTAAAGCACTCAAGGATCGGAAAACCAAGTTTGTTTTCATAATTTTCACCTAAATTTCCCTTAAAACCAATTGAAGCCAGGTAATCATGGTTTTTTTCAATTCTTGAAATTAATGAGCTTCCTTTTGGACATGAAAATCTGAAAACAACCTCCAGTGGTACAAGTCTTGGGCCTTTTATTTCCCAAGTTGAGTTGTAATCAGGGACATTACAATCAAGTACTTTTACAATTTGTGGTAACTTTCTCTCAACCTGCTCAACAGCAAGATATCTGACCGGAAAATCAAAATCTTTAAGTACAGAAACTTTTACAGGTTTTCCTTTATCGAGTGGTTCAAGATTTTCTAAAACACCGACATAATGACTTAAAATCCCCTCTTTTTGGAAAATTTCACCATACTCATTAAAGTCAGAGCCATAAACGTTTTCTTTTCGCAAATTAAATGCTTCTTCAGATTTCGAAAACTCCTGCCAAGTTTCCTTTAATTGCATTTTTTCAAAAAAATATGCCGCAAACACAGCCTGCGCTTCGCCTTTTCCCTGTAAAACATCAGGCATTCTTCCCCAATCAAAAACAGAATAAGCATCTGTATATTCAAAAAGAACAAGATTTTTATTTTTAATTGGAAATGGTCCAATTACATTTTTTACTGACCCTCGGTATAAAACTGCCATTTTACCCCCTTATATTTCCTGTTTTTTTGAGTTTAAAAGTGACCTATTGTAATTTCTATCGCTAAGCCGGTCGCGCGCAAAACTTCTGGCATCTTTAATGTCTGTTGGATACTTTCCATTTAAGCAGGCCATGCATGGAACAGCATCACTTTTTGTCTTTACAGCGTTAAAAAGCCCATCAAGGTTCTGATAAACCACAGCATCTGCACCAAGCTCAAGTTCAATTTCCTGAAGTGTTTTTTCAAACGCCAGGAGTTCTTCTTGCACCGGAAAATCTATTCCATAAAAGCAAGGATAGCGAATGGGTGGGCATGTTGCCACAAAATACACATTTTTTGCCCCGGCCCGTCTTACCAGCGAAATAATTTTCCTTGAAGTGGTACCTCTTACAATTGAGTCATCCACCAGCAGTACGGTTTTGCCCTTAAGTTCCTCTTTTACAGGTGCAAGTTTAAGGTTTACGGCTTTTTGCCGTTTCTGATTTGAATCTAAAATAAAAGTCCTAGTTATATAGCGGTTTTTTATTAAAACCTCTCTATAGGGAAGTTTCATTTCCTCTGCAAGTGCAATTGCAGCAACCCTTGAAGAATCAGGCACAGGTACTACAACATCGGGGGTGGGCAGTTTATTAATAATTCTTTCTCTAACTTCTTTTGCAAGATGGCGGCCCAGTTTAATTCTTGAGCCGTAAATGTTTTCACCATTAAGTGTAGATTCGGGGGATGCAAAATAAACATTTTCAAACATACAATGTTTGTGTTCATCCTGTTTTATAATTTTGCGCTTAATGTTTCCATAGTAGTCTATAAAAACAACTTCACCAGGCTTAACATCCTCAAAATTATCACACTCTAAAATTGAAAGAGCCGAACTTTCTGATGCAAAAGTAAAAACAGTTTGTTTATCCTGTTCTGTTTTTCTTTTACCAAGAACCAGGGGTCTAATACCAGCAGGATCCCTAAGCGCCACTAGGCCAAAACCTGCAATAAGTATAACCAATGAAAAGCTGCCAATTGCATTTTCATAAATTAATGAGGCCGCTTTACAGATATCTTCAAATTCTAAATTTTGTTTACCCTCAACAGCAGGTGTGTGACTTAAGCCTTGTGCAAACAGGTGCAAAAGCACCTCAGTATCAGAGTGTGTTAGTAAATGCCGCCTGTATTTGTTTTTAAGAAGTTCACTTAAGGGTTCATAGTTAATAATATTACCGTTATGAACAATACCAAGTCCAAACGGGTAGCTTAAAAGAAATGGTTGAACATCGCTTATGTTTCCCCGACCGATGGTGCTGTAACGAACATGTCCAAGCGCAATGCCACCTTTAAGAGTTGCGATGTTGTCCACTGAGAAAACATTTTCAACTAAACCAATATTTTTTACAGAATGAAAACCCTCATTTGAGTGAGTTAGTATTCCGGCGCCGTCCTGGCCACGATGTTGCAAAGTTGTAAGTCCTAAAAAGGCCTCTCTGGCAGAGTTTTCACTTCCTATCAAGCCAAGGATTCCACACATATATACTGAAAAGATATATCATACGGAAACATCAAGAGGCATAGTTTATTTGTTAAAATACAGTTAGTTAAATGCCAATTTGTGCCCAGCGTCAGTAATGTAAAAATATAATTTATATAAGAAGATGAATTTGTTGAATTAATAATGTCAAAATTCTGACAAAAAAAATAAAAAAATATTCTCCACCCGATTGCCATGAAAAAAATTACTAATTAAACTTATTCTTACCAAGGAGGGGGACCAAGCAATGAGTGCAACGGCAAGTCCAATAACGGGAATAATAGAAGAAAATAAAGTGATTTTAGAGTTCGGCAAATACGAGGGCCGCACCGTAGAATATGTTAACGAAATAGATCCTGATTTTTACGGAAGATTAGTAGCAGAAAAAGAAAATGGATCTTTTGCAATTAGGCGCCACAAAGATAAAACTTTCAGACTATATATCAATCCATTATCAAAAATGGACCATTAATTAGTAATATTTTTTTAGCTTAATTACTAAATTTTTTTAACGTGGCTTAAAATTCATCGGCTTCACTCTGGGCCGATTTTTTTGCTCTGATAATAGTTTCCATCTTATCGCCCATCATACTTGAAATAGCACTACAGTTTGTTGCAGCTTCTGGTGCTTCAGCTTTACCACACGCGTTTAATAACCCCATTACTTCTGGACAAAGAAACGAAGTGTCGGGTTTCTTTTTTAAAAATGTTGAAACTCTCCCTTTATTACTCCATAAAAAATCAGAATCTACTACTTGATCAGTAAAACAAGACGAATAACTTCCAAAAACGTCATTAAAACATAAGTTGGCAATTGCTGATGCATCTTTTCTTGGTGCTGCACAAAGCCCTTCAATCCCGGATCTTAAAGAAAAAATATCAGATCCCTCAAGACCATCCCCTTCATCTAAAGCTGCAAGGATATTTGCTAAATCGCCAACAAGCTGGTCGGGTGCATCTTTCTGGTCGCACATTTCTCGTGAATACGCACAACTTCCAGCTTGAAACTGATCTATCAAATCCCTAAGATCCTGCCTCTGAACCGCTACAACCTCTTCAGCGCATCTTGCTTGAAGCCCCTTAATATCAGTAAGCTTCATTTCAAGCTTTGCAATATCCGCAGAAAACTGACGACTTGCCTGCCCCAAATTGGCTTGTGTATCTGAAAAACTTCCAGGTTGCACGTCAAGTGCTGGCGGATCAATACAACCACCAATTAAATTCTTCATACTTTGAGGAGGCGCGTACAGACCAACGTTGCCTTCCCTGTCCTCGGGCTTTTGTAATTGTTCACACTGAAGTGTTCCAAGCTGCACACCTGGTACCCCAAGTTTTCCAAGTGCTGCATTAATAGCCTCAAGGTTCTGACTCATATCAACACTTTGAATTTTCATCATGTTCTCAAGCTGCTTTGTAAAGCTGTCCACATTGCTGTTGGCTTGTTGAATAAAGCGCTGTTTGTATTCAGTGTACCTTTTAATATCGCTTCTTATCGGGCCGTCGCTTGCAACATAATTTTGAAGCTCTGTAATACAGCCCTTAACACCAAAACATGTAATGTTGATTCTGTTTGGATCATTAAAATTATTCGGGTCCTTACCAGGAATTGTTATGTTTTGAAGTTTTTTGTTTTGAAGTGCATAAAATTCATCCTTAAAATTTTTCATGCAAGAAATTTGTGTGGCAGGGTTACGTGTGTTGCAGGCATCTAGTTGCTCAACTTTTGCGTCTTTTCCTAAAAACTCCCGCATCATACGTGTATATTCGTTTGAATAAGCCTGCGTGGCATTTCTAACCATTTTCTGAGTTTCAAGCTCGTTTTGCCTGATTTTCTCTTCCCAGTTTTTGAATCTTATATCTTTTTCAACACCCTGCTTTTCACGGTTATAACAGGTTTCAAGCACTTTTTTTACAAACCCGCTTACAGGTAGTGCCTCATCGTATGAGCCAAGTTTTGACAAGAAACGGTTAAGTAATGCTTCAAAAGTTTTAACCTTTGCACTTTGCTGTTTTTCAATTGCAGCATCAACATTTTGCATGGCATTTGTGTCACCATTTAGTTGGGTTGAGGGTATATTTTCAATTGGAAGTGGGAGTTCTGAAAATAGTGTGGCAAGATCCGTACTGATGGCCTCAGAACTGCCTTTTGCCCTTCTGTTTTTTATGTTCCTATATAGTTTACTGTCACCTTTTTCTTTGCGGCTGCTTTGCAGTGATTGGCGGTACCTGCAATCTATATACTGATAAGCGGTGACCGGTCCCCCATCCACTTCGCAGGTATAAATTAAGCGCCCGGTTTTTGGATCAGTTTTTTTGCCATATAAGGTAGTTAAACTTTGTGTTTTAAAACACTGTGCGGCTCTTGCCATTTTTTCTGTTTGCTTTGTTTCTTGCCAAATTTCCCAGTGTTTTTTAGTTTCTTTTTGTCTGTATTCTGTTACATCAGTTTGGGTGGTCATTCCTTGGGGGCCGTGTATAAAAGCATCAACTTCCTGTTCAAGCTTTATTAAACCACCACGCCCTTGGCCCTCAGAACCATGAAGATGTTCCATGGCCCTATTAAACTGGTCCTCTCGCATTTTTACATGCAGATCTACTTCCATTACAACTTTTGCGTCCTGAGCCAAAGCATCGGTGTAGATTTTTTTCATATCGTTTAAGGTTGATGCAAATTGTGTGGCCTTGTTACTTAAGCAAGCTATTTGTGCTTCAAGTTCTTTAATCTTTTTTTGTTTGCATTTTTTTGCTTCAAGCGCTTTTGTGGCATCCATTGCGAGCTTATTAATAAGCTCCATGTTGATTTCACCTCTAACCACAAATCGCGCGCAGCTTTGCGTGTCAACATCAAAAAAACTATCACCAGCACCTGCGGCTTCAAGAGCCATGCAGTTTGCATCCAGCACTGCAGCTACATTCACGCAACCACTAAAAAGGTTTGCCATTAAATTTGCATTATACGCTCCCATTGTTGCTGGCGACACTTCGAGTCCTTCAGGGATTGGTGCCTCATCTTCTGCTCTAATTGTGTTAACAGGAAAACTTAGTAAAAAAACCAAAGTGGTGGACAATATTTTAGAAACAATATTATTTGTTTTTTTATTTATGGACCCCATTTTTGACCCCTATTTTGTTTTAACAAACCCCTAAAATCCTTTTAATAAATAAAGCCCAAACCGTCGGTCTTTTTTGATCTCTAGTGACATTTTAACCCTAAAAAACTTTATTGGAAAGTCTAAGTTGCTAATTTTTAAGGAATTATGCAACGCGCTGTAATTGTTGACTTTTTTACTCCAGTTTCTTAAGAAATCCAAGAAAAAACTGATGTAAATACCCAAAATTAACAAATGTTTTAACCCAAAATGCTGTTAAATATAGTTCTTAATTTTAATCTTTTCTATGATGATTTTTTCACAAATCAAAGGGTCTTTCGGGTCGATCGAGAAAAAAGCCTGCTGTTCACAACGTCGTTTGTTTTTAATTAACCAATTTAGAATATTTGTCAGACCTTTATTCTTGCCATCCTTAAAAAACGGATCGTTACTTAAAACATCGCGTGCTTTTTTTAGTGCGCGTTTCTCTTGAAGGTCATTTTCTCTTACAGGATAATCGTGAAGATCATATTTTTTGATATCTTCAGGCAGAACACCTAAAAATTTTACATCAGGTGCACAAAAATCCTGATTACGAATTAATGACGCTGCAGAGCCGGCCTTTAGGGTTCTAAAAATATTTTGTAATGTGTACGCGTCAAGATCTCCAAAAAAATAAAGAGGAATTCGCAACTGATCCTGAATTGTCTTCACCCACCCTCTAACAGCATTTGATGGAACACCTTGTGAGCCTATTATAATACACGGATGTCTTTTTGTTATACCGTTTGCAACCAGTGTGTTTGCAGTGCCTTGTGATTCAACAATAAGCCCAAACTTAATTGGGCTTTTAGCTTTCAGTTTAAAACTTTGTGGCCTGTTTTTTGGCTGAAAAGGTGAAGTTCCAAGTTTAGAAAGATCAATAACAGCCTTTGATCCATCAGTCATTGTTTCTGTTACAACCAGATGCTTTGAATATGTCTGTCCACCCCTATCGTCAGCAAAACAGTTCACCTCTTCGCGATAACATTCAAGCATTTCACAAATAAAATCCACCGAAGAATCCGATTCGCTTTGATCTTCAAAATCAAGCGGCTTTAGCCCTGGGTCATGTTTAATAGCACCTTTACTTATATAGTAAAGTTCACGCTTTGTGTTTACGGCACCACTTTCAAGATTTCTTAGCAGTACTTCGAGTAAAAAAACGGCCCTTGACATTTTTTTTACGGAACTGACATTAAGCTCAGTTGCGACTTTCTTTTTTCCGGGAGTCAGAAACCCAAGCTTATGATTGTAAATTGCATTATCAAGTGCACATTTTGTAGCGTGTAAAACCGGCCTTTTCGCCTTTTCAAGGTCCGATAAAAGACCATCGCAAAGTTGTTTTGATATTTTTGGAACATCAACAGTTTTAGCTCTTAATTTTCTTAGCGCAGACATTTAATTTCTCCCCAAAATTATTAAAAAGTTAATTATACCTGCTTTTTACTATCTTTTCTTTCTCCAACGCCTTTTTTG
>CAZQUK010000114.1:0-10077 GCA_964596435.1 uncultured Oligoflexia bacterium | reverse complement strand
CAATTATTACGTATATTCTTCTACTCTTCATACTTGAACTCCTTTCGCTTCCACTGTGAACGCAAACAAACTTCCCTTAAAGGGAAGCCGCAACACAGAAAATTGTGATTAGAAAACGAATAGAAATCAAGCAAAACTATTTTTTTAGTAAATATAGGGGGTTATAAAAGTAAAAAACGCACCCAAGCTAGCGCGGGGTATTAAAAAAACGGCGAGTGAACTTAACTTGCGTACGCTGCAACTGGGCTTAAATGAGTACGCTATTTTTTAAATTTAGGGCACAAAACAATATTTTCGTTTTTTCAGTTGGGAGAAATTTTGCGCACTAAGTTTTTTACGACGTTTTTTATAACTTCTTTTTACCGCTGGTTTGTTTGTTGGCCTTTTGGTCGTTGTTGCTTTTTGGTTTAGTATTTTTTAATGTCTGACCCATATTTTTTCCAATAGTGTTTGATGCTTGTGAAAATGAGTGGTTCATTGCTTTCCAAAGGCTTTTATTAAAGGTTTGTCCCACTTTGGATTTATGAAAACTAACGTATGACTCAAACTCCTTATCTGTTAGATCCTTGTAGGTGAACAAAAAACTAACAAGGGTTGTGCTTTCGATACTAGGCTTGAGCATTGCTTGAGTTGTATCAATTTGTTTTTTTAAATCCGTGTGCTTCATTTTCTGCTTTGCTGGCAGTGACGCATTAATACCAGTCATTATCCCCTCAGTTATTCCAAGAATCATATTAAGCGTCATTTCAGTGCTTTTTGAATAATTATCTAAATCTTTTGCAAGCGCAATTCTGCTTTGAGGTGGCGGGGTTTTTTGAAAATTTTCAGCAAACTTTTGCATTTCCTGCATTGAATCTGGAGTGGAGGCCTTGATTTCAAGTTTGGTTATTTTTTTTGCAAGTTCTGACTGGTACCATAACTTAGTGTCCTTAAGTGTTTTTGTGTCGATATTTTTAATAAAAGTGCTTTCCAGGTTTTCGTACAGAGTTTCAGCCTTAAATGCGTCCCTCATGATGTTGCATAGAGTGTTAAACGTTTGCTCGTCAAGCTTCCCCTTTTGTCCAGCAAGAGAACCCTCTAAAAATTGTGGGATCTGGCTTATTTGCTTTTTGGTTCCTGATAATTCAAGAACCTCTTTTGCAAGTAAATTTTTATCGTTTGTCAGAGCCACCGCGCTTTGGGTGTAAAAAGATAAGGTTATAAAAGAAAATGTAAGTAAAGCTAATACTCGTTTCATATGTTTCTCCCATCAAAAATAGCCTCATGGCTTTGTCAATCCGAATTGGCAAAGCGGAGTTCGTGGTTTTACGTAAGCGCCTCGAGTAATTTAACAATAAAAGTCCAGATTTTATCGACATCGCTGATTTTCATACATTCATCCGGCGAATGTGGGTTTTTTATTGTTGGCCCCATAGATATCATTTCCATTCCCTTATACTTATTGCCAATGATGCCACATTCAAGGCCCGCGTGAATTATTTCAATTACAGGTTCTTTTTTGAAGTTATCTTTATAGACTTTTTTGCAAATTTCAAGAAGCCTGGAGTTCCAATTCGGTTCCCATGGTGAATAACCGTCAGAATTTGTTATTGTACCACCTGCAAGTTGTGTTAAGCACGCAATGCTTCTTGTAAGTTCCCTGGCCCTGGAAAGCCGTGAGCTTCTTTGACTGCTTAATATTTTTAATATGTTATTTTCAGTTGTTATTGTTGCTATGTTATTTGATGTTTCAACTAAGCCATGTATTTTTGTGGACATTGAATAAACACCATGGGGAATTGCTGAAATAAAGCTTGTTATAGTTTTTGTGCATCTTTCTGTCAGGATCTGATCACAATTTATGTCTAAAGGTTCAAGGCGCAAAAACAAACCTGGGTTAACAGCACTGAATTCATTTTTAAGTGTTGTTTCAATTTCCTGAAGTGATGTGGCCATTTTTGAAAAGTCTTGAATAATAATTGTGGCATAAGCTTCGCGAGGTATAGCGTTGTGTGCTGTGCCGCCGCTAATGTCTTTTAGTTTTATATTGTTTTTTGATTGTAAATAATCAAAAACTCTAACCAGAATTTTAATGGCATTTCCACGTTCTTTATTGATATCAATACCCGAGTGGCCGCCGGTTAGACCACCAACTTTAAGTTTATATGGTTTATAATCTGAAGGGGTATCAGTGTATTCAAGTGGCAGACTTATTGTTGAGTTTAAGCCTCCTGCGCAACCTATTGTTAAAACACCTTCATCTTCCGAATCAATATTAAGGAGGTATTTACCTTTAATAAAATTGCTTTCAAGTTTATTGGCACCAGTAAGGCCTGTTTCCTCGTCAACGGTAAATAACAGCTCAAGTTCTGGATGTTTTAGATCCTTATTTTTTGCAATTGCAAGGGCAAGTGCAATTGCAATACCATTGTCTGATCCAAGTGAAGTTTTTTCAGCCCGCAACCAGTCACCATCATAAATAAGTTTTATGGGATCTTTTGAAAAATCGTGGTTGGAATCGGGTGTTTTTTCACAAACCATATCCATATGGCCCTGAATAACAACGCCTGTTTTGTTTTCATAACCAGAGCTTGCAGGTACTGTTATAACAATGTTACCCACGCCGTCTTTTTTTGTTTGAAAAGAATGCTTTTTGCCCCAGCTAATGAGCCAATTAATAATTTTTTCTTCGTGTTTTGATTTTCTTGGAATTGAAGAAATTTGTTCGAATATGTTTAAAATGTTTTTAGTGTTTTTGCTATAAGTACCCATATACTTATCTATATTGTTTTTTTTAAATTAATACAATTCAAAAAAAAACTTGGAAAAGTCAATTGACTTACTGCCCAAATGTTTTTTTTCTTTAGTAAGCATTTTTATGGTAGCGGGCTTTGTGTTGTTTTTAATGTCATCATAAAAAATATTTTTTAACTTATCTGCGAGATCATTATTAGTGGTTTCAATGACAATTTCATTGTTGCTAAGCGAAGAGGGTAGGTTGAAATTGTGGGACCCAAAGAAAACAACATCATCTATTGTCATTACTTTTGCGTGAAGATATACAAGTGCTTCTGAGGATTGCCACTGGTAGATATTGATTCCATTTTCTAACATTAATATCTGATCATCAATTGTTGATATATATGGAAGAGCGTTTAGTCGTTTTAAAAGTGGAAATTTAAATACTTCAAGTGCCTCTGCCGATGCGCGGCTATTGCATATTATATTGACCTTAACCCCATTTTTTGCGGCTTTAATTAGGGCGTTTCTAAAGTTGTTCCTCATAATAGGGAAAATAGAATAAAAGTTAACTTCCTTAGTTTCTTTTCTAAATAGCCTTTTTTTGATTTCATCAAGAATTACATCTTCTATCTCGTTCTGATTTTTATACCCAAATGACTTATTTTCAATTTTTATTTGTTTTATTGCCTCATGCTGAATGGCGCGGGCATTCACACCATCTGTAAAACGTGTTAAAAATGGAAAATACCCACTGGTCTCTGATATTATGGGCGAAATAATTTCATCATTTGTTATTGCTTTTTCCTCAAGGTCACTCCATTCACCAGGCATTAGTTCTGTTGCAAGTTCCCAGGAATTTTTAAATGCGCGTGCTACATCTTTAACCACTGGACCCTCAACTAGAAAATCAAAATCTCTTTCGTCAAGAGCCATTTTTGACGGGTGCCTTCCACCTATTACAGCTTGTTTGCCGTCTATTAAAAGAATTTTTTCATGAAAAGTATTTAACCCAAAAGGACTTCCGTTATCAAAAATTGAAAGTTTTGGAGCGGTAATGATCTCAATAATATTTTTTAATCTAGGATCCTTGAGTCCATCCATAACTATATTATCGGGGTCCTCTGTAATCATTACAGCAGTTGGTATTATTATTCTAACCTTAACACCTCTGTTGGCAGCGTTTCTTAAAGCCTTCACCATGGCAAGACCCACTTCATCTGGGTGAATTACGTAAGCGATCATGTGTATGTGGTGAGTTGCAGAATCAACAAGTGAGCGTCTAAATTTTGATCCATCAATAGGGTCCCAAAGGGGTGTGATTTTGTTCCCAGCGTGCCATTCACCAATAAAGGCATTTGTTTTAATAGTGAGTGGAGTGCTTATTAAAAACAACATGAGTATGAAAATATTCAATTTTCTCATTTGGATTTATTGCCCTTCTTCTATCAATAAAACATCGAACATTTATGCGGCGCAGCATATACTTTGCGTTCATATTTGTAAAGTGGGCTGGAGGGTTTAATTAAAATAAAAATAAGCTATAACCATTTGTAATAATAACGTAATATACCCAAGATAACAGTTGCTATTATGCTTATGTTTATTAAAAAACCGTGGAGGGTGGCAAAATGAGCGAAACCGATGTTTATTTTCTAAAATTCACGTCCCTTGATCCTGTAGATGGAGTTTGTGACGCGCTAAAAGAACTATTTATTAAGGCTGGATTTGATAAGATTATTTTTAAAAATGATCTGACAGCGATTAAGGTTCATTTTGGGGAAGAAGGTAACAGCACCTTTATAAAAGCCCCTTATATTACCCCCATTGTTGATATGGTAAAAAAACAAAGCGCCAAAGCCTTTGTTACAGATTCAAATGTATTATATAAAAGCCAAAGAGATAATGCTGTTGATCACATTTTGCTGGCTCACAAACATGGCTTTTCTTTAGAAACCATAGGTGCCCCGATTGTAATTGCTGATGGAACAAATGGTGCTAACGAAAAGGAAATAACCATTAATGCACCACTTAATAAAACAGTTTCAATTGCTTCAGAGTTTATTAATGCAAATTCCTTGATGGTTGTAACACACGTTACTGGCCATCTTTGCACAGGACTTGGGGCTACTATAAAAAATTTAGGTATGGGCATGTCAAGCAGGAAAGGAAAATTGCGCCAGCATTCGGTATCAAAACCAAACATTAGTAAAAAGTATTGTACAAGTTGCGGTACATGTCTTGAATGGTGCCCGGAGGATGCAATTGAACTACAAAGTGATGGTGCTTGGATAAATAAAAATACATGTATAGGTTGCGGTGAGTGTATTGCCGTTTGTAGAGATAGTGCTGTAAAATTTAATTGGGATAGCCCAACAGAGAATATTCAAAAACAAATTGCAGAGCACGCGCTTGGTATTGTTTCACAGAAAAAAAACAAGATGGGATATTATACTTTTCTAATTAACATGACAAGAGATTGCGACTGTCTGGCCCATAGTGGAAAATTATTAATGCCGGATATCGGCGTGCTTGTTGGTTCCGACCCTGTTGCTATTGATAAAGCAGTACTTGACATAACCACAGGTGTGACTAAACAAAACATTGCTACAATGTCGTACCCTGCAATTGATCCAATGGTGCAGCTTGAATATGGTCAGAAAATAGGACTTGGGAGCTTAAAATATAAACTTATTGAAGTTTGATGCGTTTTTAGTATCCCGTGTTTGAGGCTAAAAGCTACTGTTTGCCTTGCTCTATTTTTGCCCAGGAGTCTTTAAGGGTTACGGTCCTATTAAATACCAGGCTTTCCGGCTTTGAATCAAACCTGTCAGTACAAAAATATCCCTGTCTTTCAAATTGGAAGCTGCTTTCATTTTTTGCGTTTTTCAAAAAATATTCAACCTTTGCATTTTTAATAACCTCAAGTGAGGTTGGATTTATATCAAGCTTAAAGTCACGAGTTTTATCAGTCCCGGTCCCTGGGTTAGGAACGTTAAAAAGCCTATCGTAAAGTCTGATTTCAGCATTTAGCGCATGCTTTGCCGAAACCCAGTGAATTGTACCTTTTACTTTGCGACCATCCGGTGCGTTTCCACCTTTGGTGGCAGGATCATAGGTGCAGTGAATTTCTGAAATTTCGCCTGAGTTTGCATCTTTTATGAAGCTTTCACATTTTACAAAGTATGCATATCTTAGGCGCACTTCGCGTCCGGGTCCTAGACGGAAGAATTTTTTGGGCGGCTCTTCTAAAAAATCCGTTTTTTCAATATAAAGTATTTTTGAAAACTTGAGTTTTCTTGCACCAAAACTTTCATCTTTTGGGTGAAGAGGGGCATCGAGTTCTTCTTCCTGCTCATCAGGGTAATTATCAATTATAAGTTTTAGTGGATTTATAACGCCCATAACCCGTGGCGCTTTATTATCCAGATCTTCGCGCACGCAGTTTTCAAGAAGTGTCATTTCTATACAGTTGTCTTTTTTAGTAACACCAACTTTTTCGCAAAAATCACGAATTGATTCGGGTGTGAACCCGCGTCTTCTAATGCCTTGTATGGTTGGCATTCTTGGGTCGTCCCATCCATTTACAAGGCCCTCGTTTACAAGTTCAATAAGCTTTCTTTTGCTCATTATTGTAAAATCAAGATTAAGGCGCGAAAATTCAATTTGTTGAGGGCGGCAGTTAACATGTAGGTTGTCTAAAAACCAATAATAAAGGGGACGGTGATCTTCAAACTCAAGTGTGCAAATTGAGTGTGTAATGCCCTCAAGTGAATCCGAAAGTCCATGTGTGAAATCATACATGGGGTAAATACACCATTTGTTACCAGTTTTGTGATGGTCGACTTTTTTAATTCTATAAAGTGTAGGGTCCCTTAAGTTAATATTAGGGGCAGCCATATCAATTTTTGCTCTAAGAACGCATTCTCCATCATTAAATTCACCTTCACGCATGCGTCTAAAAAAGTCCAGGTTTTCATTGGTGGTGCGATTTCTATATGGGCTGTCTTTTCCGGCCTCTGTGAGTGTGCCGCGGTATTTTCTGGTTTCTTCGGCGTTAAGATGGCAGACATAGGCTTTGCCGTTTTTAATCAGATCGATGGCATAATCATGAAGTTTATCAAAATAATCGGATGCATGAAAAAGCCTATTGCCCCAGTCAAAGCCAAGCCATTTAATATCTTCTTTAATTGCATCTACATATTCGATATCTTCTTTGGCTGGGTTTGAATCATCAAACCTTAAGTTGCATGTTCCATTATAGTCGCGCGCGATACCAAAATTCAAGCATATGGATTTTGCGTGCCCAATGTGTAAATAACCATTAGGTTCAGGTGGAAAGCGGGTTGCAATGCGGCCGCTGTTTTTACCGTTTTTCAGGTCTTCATCTATTATTTTGCGAATAAAATTTTGTGGTTTTTGGATATCATTTTCAGTCATTGTAAAATGAATATTACCTACTTTTTATAAACTAGACCAGAGTTCAAATATATAGGGAAAATTAATTTTTGGCGGTAAACCAGTCGCCATCAAAAATAAGGGTGTCTTGAGCGTTTAACATTAGTACACCTGATATATTGTCGTTGATTTCTGGACACATGGAGTCGTGTTTTTTAACAGGAACTAAAAGATCTTCAATGTTTTGGTTCCACTCGCAAAAATAATGTGATTTTTCGTAATTGGTTTTAATTTCAACAAGACAAATTTTGTTATTTTCTTCGCTTTGAATTGATGAAGTTATATTACCAATAAACTGTACTTGCTCGGGGTATTCATCGCACTGGGATGAAGGTGATGTGGAAAGTGCGCTTTGTGTAATTACCAGTACCAGAACAAATGCAATGGCTATTAGTTTTTTCATGAAAAAAATCTCCTATATAAATTTAGTGAAGGCTTTTATACCACAATGACGCAATTAGTCAATTGTAATAAAACCCTATAAAATCAAGCAGATACATAATTATGGAAGGGTGTTGTATGGGTTCTGAAATGTTTTTGCATAATATCAATTAAACACCTCGTTTTACTCATATAGGGGTGTGCTTTTGGCGGGCTGCAATCGTTGGCGTTATGTCTTTTAGATTTCGGGTTTTAATACCTTATCTACATTTTCTTCGCACCCTTCCACTTATTATGTTGAAAACACAAAACCTGTAAATTTGAAACTGTGTGCATGTTGTTTTTAATATATAAGCGTTACTGTTATCCACACAACTAGAAAACTCACCCATATTAACACACTGCGGGTTCACTGGTGAACCTCCAGCTTTGCTTTGGTATTTTTTTGTGGTGTGTGTTTTTGGAGTGGCCTGCGCATCA
The DNA here is from genome assembly GCA_964596435.1 of uncultured Oligoflexia bacterium. GTDB lineage: Bacteria > Bdellovibrionota > UBA1018 > UBA1018 > CAZQUK01 > CAZQUK01. The sequence goes on along the minus strand of CAZQUK010000114.1, from coordinate 2,040 downwards.
CAAACGGGCTGAGTACCTGGAAGTCTCTTTAGAACCCAAACGTAGCACTCACCTTGATATCAAATAACCAATTTTATTATTAAAGATGAGTTTTTAATAAGAGTCTTTTTTACTCATCAGAATTTATTTTTTGCAACCAACAGGTATCAATCACTTTCTGCTTGATACCAGGTCAAAATAACGTGATTTAAGTTGCCTTCTTACCATTAACTGCACAACCGGTTTTTGTTTTAGAATAATGCCAAAAAAGCTCTGAAGTATTTTACTGGTAAATAAGTGCTGATTATCAAAAATTAGATTTTGAAGTTTACCATTATAGGTTGCAGTTAATACGTATCTTTCAAAAGAGTTTTTGGGTACAAACTTTGTTCTTGCCCGTCGCTCCATTTGCATGGATTTGTGTTTGCAAAATCTTGCACAAACCCCACACCCAATACATCTTTCCTTATCAACAACAGATAGAAGTTTTTTGGGTGCAATCTTTTCAAGTTTAATGGCATCTACTGGGCACTTTTTTACACATATGCCGCAACCTTTGCATGTGTCGTTTGTTACTCTTGCCTGAAAGTTACTATTAAATGTGTTTGCATAGCCAAGTCGTTTATAGGCCTGAAGGGCATCGCAACAACAAGAACAGCAATTACAAATCCAGCCCACCTTATTTTGTACATTATCTCCAATTTGAACAAGTCCAAGATCAATACTCTTTTTTAGAATAATATGTGCTTCTTCTTTTGTTATTTCTTTTGCAATTCCATGTTTGGCTAAACTTTTTGCAGGGGTGTTGAGCGTTAAGCAAACTTTCTGGGGGTTCTTGCAAGGCGTGCCTAAATGTTCTTTTTTGTGGCGGCAATAACAGGTTCCAACCGTAATACATGAGGCTGAATCAATTATTTTTGTGGCACGTTCATAATCTAATATGTGAACTTCATCTTTTTCCTGAATTGCCGTTTCCTGGACCAGTGTGCGCCCTAGGGTTGGAAAAATATTGAAAACTTCGTTTGTAAAATCCTCCTCGACATTAATGTATTGATGGTAAAGCTCTGATAAAACTTTTTTATCAAACCTTCCGTCCAGGCGCATAATTGAAAATTCAAAGAATCCGGCCATTGGGGGGGCTAAAAAATAGAGTTTAGAATAGTCATCCCCGATATCAAACATAAGGCCCTTGGCGGCAAGTTCATCAAGTATTTCTTTTGCCTCACTAATTTGCATTTTCCAGATCTCGGCAGCTTTTTTTAGTGGGAATATTTTTATTGGTAAAACAGAAACTAGTTTTGCCTCTTTTTCAGTGAATAAAATTTCAAGAATTTTAAAAAGGGTGTCACTAGCAGGTACACCTTGTGGCGCAAGATTAAGCCTTTTTTGAAGTTCCAGATAACTTTTAGATGTAATATGTCCCATAGATAAATGTGTAATCTAATTTATTGAAATATAAAATATTAAATAAATTTATATATGATTGGGTGCGCAAAAAGGAGCGTGGGGGAACACTCGTTGTGTTTTAGGTGTGGTTAAAAAAGTACCCGAACCAAAAACATGTCTTTACTAAAAACTCATAATTTTTGAGGCAAGGGGTTGCGTTTTTTTCAAAAACTAGTCCCTTACTTTTAAGGTGGTCCTTGTTTTTTGAATGTCAAATTTTTTTGTTAAAAAAATAGAAAGTAAAAAAAACCTAAGCAAAAACAAGCTTCAAAAATTAGTATTTAAAAAAAAGTATTCACTTTCTTGACATGGAAAAATTCGACCTCATTTCTTATTACATGAAAAACTTAAAAAGGAGGTCGTTATGACAAATATAATTAAAAATACATTTTCTGATCTTTTCAATTTCCAGCGTGAAATTGATAGACTATTTAACAGGGATATTTTTTCCAGTTCAACATTTGCAAGAGGTCTGGCGCCAGCTGTGAATCTGTTTGAGACAGATGATGAATTAATATTAACAGCTGAACTGCCTGGTCTTGAGCAGAAGGATATCAGGCTTGAGGTTAAACAGAATATTTTGACCTTAAGTGGCGAGAAAAAATATGATGAACG